>PNND01000499.1 GCA_013824045.1 Rhodobacter sp.
GCTTGCGCCAGCGGCGGGATGCGGTGGCGCAGGATGTAGCTGCCCGTCGCCAAACCGGCGAGGCGCAAAAGCGCCTCGGCCCGGTCGGGCGCAATACGGCGCAGGGCAAGATGGACGGCGGCGGCCTCACCTTCGGGGATCATGCCCTTGGCCGGATCCGGCACAGAGACCGCCGCCAAGGCCATCACCGCATCGCGCTGGCGGCGGCCTTCGACCTGATCCAGAACGTCGACCAGTTGGGTGATCGCGTTCGGCCCGATGCGCGCCTCTGGCAAGATGGGAAAGGCGGCGCCGTCCATGCGTCAGACCTCTTGCTCCATCTGCGCCTTGCTGCCGCCGCAGGCGGACACCTCGACGGGCATCCGGAAAGCGCTCCGCTCTTGCGCCCGGTCGGCCATCTGCGCCTTGACGGCGGCGCGGCGTTCGGCGGCCTTGGCGGCACGGTCGGCGCTCGCCTCCCAATCGGCCATCTGGGCATCGGCGATCTTGCGGGTCTCATCAAAGTGGAAATCGACCTTGCCCTTGGTCTGCGGCCCCCAATAGCCGGCCTTGCCCAGATCATAGAAGGTGCGCCCCACCCCGGCCTTGAGGAAGGCCTTCAGACACCCCAGCAGATAGCGCCGCCGGAAGCCCGTTCCGCGCCACGGATAGTGGAACAGGGCCTTGCGCATATAGAAGCGGCGATAGTTTTTCATCACGCCGTCCAGCAGTTCCCCGCGCGTGAGCGCCGCGGGCTTCATGATGGGCGTGACAAAGTTATATTTCGAATAATCAAAGACTTCGACCTGATCGCGGATTTCCTGGAACAAGGGCGTAAAGGGCCAAGGCGTATACATCGCCCAGTTGGCCAGATCCGGCTGCCAATCCCAAGCCATCTGGAAGGTTTCCTCCAGCGTCTCCTTGGTTTCATTGTCGAGGCCCACGATGAACTGGGCTTCCACAAAGATGTCGGCCTCGCGCAGAAGGCGGATCGCTTCTTTGTTTTCGGCGACGGTGGTTTCCTTGTTGAACATGTCCAGCTTCAACTGAGCCGCAGCCTCTGTCCCAAGGCTGACATGAACCAGCCCGGCTTCGCGGTAGAATTTCAACAGGTCGCGGTCACGATAGATATCGGTGACGCGGGTGTTGATCCCCCATTTGATCCGCTTGTTCAGGCCACGGTCGATCAGTTCCTGACAGAATTCGACGAATTTCTTCTTGTTGATGGTGGGTTCCTCATCCGCGAGGATGAAGAAGCCGACGCCGTGATCGTTCACCAGACGCTCGATCTCATCCGCCACCTTTTTCGGGTCGCGCACGCGGTAATCGCGCCAGAATTTCCACTGGCTGCAGAAAGAACAGGTGAAGGGGCAGCCCCGCGCCATGTTGGGGATCGCGACCTTCACGCCGAGCGGAACGTAGATGTATTTGTCCCATTCCAGGATCGACCAGTCGGGATCGATGGCGTCGAGATCCTTCACCGTGCTGGCGGCAGGGGTGGTCACGATCTGATCGCCGTCAAGGAAGGCTATCCCCTTGATCCTGCGCCGTTCAGCCGGCCATTTGCCATCGCGCAGGGCTTCCATGAGGGCGGTCATGATCTCTTCGCCCTCGCCGCGCACGATGACATCGATCCAGGGCGCTTCGTCCAGCACCTGACGGAACATGAAGGTGCCGTGGATGCCGCCCAACACGTGCAGGGCGTTTGGCGCAACCTCTTTCGCGATGCGCAGAACCTCCTCGGCCTCATAAATGGCGGGGGTGATTGCCGTCGTCCCGACGACATCGGGTTTCAGATCGATCAGACGCTTGCGCAATTCTTCAGGGCCGATGTGATGGGTCATCGCGTCGATGAAATGGATGTCGTCAAATCCCGCGCGGCGCAGGTGGCCGGTCAGATAGGCCACCCAAGCGGGCGGCCAATTGCCGGCAATTTCTGCCCCGCCGGAGTGGTAATTCGGGTGGATAAAGACGATCCGCATCACGGCCTCCTGATCAGTGTAAATCAGGGTTGACAGTTTTGGCGCGCCGAAACCTTGACGTATGTCAAATCACGCAGATGGCATTGTGATTATGCGGAATAAATGGGGGCGACTTGCGCCCCGACGTAGATCAAATCTGCGTCGATCTAGGATCTGCCGACGCCGAAATTGACGGCTTTATTCCCCGTCTTTGTTCAGCAGCCCATATTTGCGCAGCTTCACATAGAGCGACTGTCGGCTGAGGCTGAGCATTTCTGCAGCGGCCACCCGGTTGTTGCGGGTAAGCTCCAGCGCGGTTTCGATGCACATCTTTTCGATCACGTCGGTCGTTTCCGACACGATATCCTTGAGCGTGCTGGACCCCACCAGTTCCATCACATTGCGCACGCCGTCATCTGGCTGACCAAAGGCCGGGCGGCGCAGGGTTTCCACGCGGCTCGCATCGCGCACCACAAGCACCAGCACGGGGCTGGGCCGATCATTCAGCCAAGTGGCAGAGATTTCCACGGCGATCTGGCCCATGAAATCAGTGGTCAAGCGCGTGGCATAAAGCCGAAGCTGGCCCGTGCGTTTGACATTGTCGAGCAGCACACGCAGGTCAACCGCGCCACGCGCAAGGAAATCGGTCAGCGACCTGCCCCGTACGGCGGCGATATTGGCGGTATCGGTCAGGTTGAGAAAGGCCTCGTTGGCAGCGCGGATGTTGCCATCGGCATCGGCAAAAACGATCCCGTCCACGCCTTCGTGATAAAGCCGGGCCAGATTGTCGCCCAGTTCATCGCCCCCCACCGCGCCGCGTTCATTCGTATCAAGCTGGCACAAAAGGATGCGTTCACCAGCCGCACGAAACACGGTGGGGGTGACAAACATGCGTTTCTGCGACCGCCGCGCGGTCAGCTCGATGGGCACAGAGGTTTCCGCAACGGCAAGATTTGCGAGGCTTTCCAGAAACTCGCCGCGACGACGCCCTTCGAACTCCTGCGCAACGGCGGTGCCGATCAGATCGGCGCGTACGCCGCCCAGAAGCAATGCCGCAGCCGGGTTGATATCGGTGATCCGCCCTGAGGACATGGACACCATCAGCACCGGATCGCGCGATACTTCCATCAACACACGATAGCGCGTGTCCATCTCGCGCTGGGTCTCATAGTCCCGCTCAAGGGCCAGTTGCGCCTGCACCAGTTGCTGCTGCACCTCGGCAATCGGGCGCAGGTCACGGCCCATCATAAGGATGGACTCGTCTGATCCGATCCTGTGCAGCGAATAGCGGACCGGGAATTCCCAGTTCGCCTCATCCACATGGTTCAGTTCCACCGCGGTGGCACCATGGCGGGCGCCTTGCATATCATTCAGCCGCGCTTCCAGCTTGCGCAGGCTTTCGGCCGTCAGCACATCGCGAAGCTGGCTTCCCTCCCAATCGGTGAGTTGGCCGAAGCTGCGATGTTGCGGATTCACGATCACGGAAATGATCCGCCGCGACGGGGCGATCAACAACGCAAGGTCTGACGCGGTCGCGATGATCTCGCTCAGGAGATCGGGCGCGATCAGCGGCAACTTCCCGCCATTGAGCAAATGTCTACCGTCCGTCGTCACACTCTTTCCGATCCCGAGCCCTGCCCCGCTGGAGCAATGGTCTCGTCAGGGGTTAACTCAGTTCCAAGACGGGCGACCGACCGACAGAAATTCCAAGTGCTCCGAGAGCATGAGAAATATCGTTTGTCACCACATCGGCACCTGTCAACCGCAGTACATCTTCGGCATCGTCAAGGATGGCACCACCGATTGCCACCATCAATCTGCCCTTAGTGGCATCTTTAAGCGATTTTATAAGCTTACGGCAAGTTTCAAGCCTGCTTTTGCAGGTTACGGATATCATCGCCCCATCGAATGAGCGATCTGCGACAAAATTCGACAATTGCGAAAGATCGGGCGCGATCTGCAGGGAAACCGACACCCCCATCCGACGCAAACGCCCTGCGAGCACCATGGTTCCCAGCGTGTGCTGTTCACCTTGCGGCAAGAGGACAAGAACGGTCGGTCCGTCGGTCTGCCCCAAGGCATCTGCCGACCAAGCGGCACCTAGTTCCCGCAGGATCGCCTGAAGGCGTGCAACACCCATGGTGACCCCGGCAAAGCTGAGCCGATCATCTTCCCAAGCCGTGCCGAGGCGCCGCGCCACTTCGGGGATGTAGTGATCCGCCATGGCCGAGGCCGAGATTCGGGCGCGCTTGAATTCCGGCTTGATATCGTCCAGCGCGTTCAGGTTGGCCGTCGTTACCGCATCGAACAGGCGTTGCAGCAGGATCTCGCGCAGACCTGCCTCATCCGCGCCATCGCGCGCGACCAGCTTGGCAACGACCTGAACGGCGAACTTCGTCACGCCGCATACCGGGCTTGCCGCCTCCTGCGCCGACCCGCGATGCGTTTCATGGTACATATCCGGCTCCAAAGGCCCGACAGGCCGCCGCTGGAAGGGCAGATTGCCCCCCGCGAAAACATTACGTTTCCAATGTCGGCCTTTGATTTCGGATTGTCAAAGCAAATTGACACATTCGGCAGAAAGAAAAATTTCCTTCCTGATCGAGATCAGTGTTTGGAGGAAAATGCCAATAAAATAAGCTATACTTCACCCACCAACCCGGCACGCAAGCAAAGCTGACACCCCCGCAAAATGTGTAAGTTTTGGTTGACACTTCTGCCCCCGTCGCTAACCTTCAAAGAGCGAGGAGCCGAAAGGAGAGGCGTCTGCCGATGTACGAAAGACAGAGCCCCAACCCGCGCAGGCGGCTTTACACCGAAGAGGAGCGCGCCCGGCGCGACGCCACGAAGTGGACTCTGGTTCAGGGCCTTCTGGCACCGGCGCAGTTCGTTGCCTTTGCGGTGTCGGTCGTTCTGGTTCTGCGGTTTCTCTGGACGGGCGATGGCTATGAGGCGGCGACCGTTTCGATCATCATCAAGACGCTGTTTCTCTATGTGATCATGGTGACGGGCGCGATCTGGGAAAAGGTTGTCTTCGGACAATACCTGTTTGCCCCCGCCTTCTTCTGGGAAGACGTGTTCAGCTTTGCCGTGATCGCGCTGCATTCCCTTTATCTTTTAGCGCTTTACACGGGGTACCTCACCCAAACGGAACTGATGCTTCTCGCGCTGGCGGCCTATGCCACCTATGTCGTGAATGCCGGTCAATTCCTGTGGAAACTGCGCATGGCCCGGCTTGATGCCGAGGCGGAGGCGCTGGAAGAAAACCGCACCATGGCCGAGGTGATTGCATGAGCCTCGACCTGCCCACCAGCGGCTGCCGCAGCACCCCGGTCCTGAAAGAGCGCGGACAGCGCGAGGTGTTCTGCGGGCTGACGGGAATCATCTGGCTGCACCGCAAGATGCAGGATGCCTTCTTTCTGGTCGTGGGAAGCCGGACCTGCGCACATCTTCTGCAGGCGGCGGCGGGCGTGATGATCTTTGCCGAGCCACGGTTCGGGACGGCGATTCTCGAAGAAAAGGATCTGGCCGGTCTGGCGGATGCCAATGCAGAGCTGGACCGTGAAGTGGCGCGCCTGCTGGCCCGCCGCCCGGATATCCGGCAGCTGTTTCTGGTTGGGTCCTGCCCTTCTGAGGTGATCAAGCTTGATCTGGCCCGCGCGGCGGAACGGTTGAACGTGCAGCACGCGCCGCATGTGCGGGTCTATAACTATTCCGGTTCAGGGATCGAGACGACCTTCACCCAAGGCGAAGATGCCTGCCTTGCCGCGATGGTGCCGACCCTGGCCCCGGCCACGGCACGTGAGTTGCTGATCGTGGGCGCGATGCCGGATGTGGTGGAAGACCAGTGCCTTGCGCTGCTATCGGCCATGGGGATTGGCCCCGTTCGGATGCTGCCCGCGCATCGGGCGGGCGAACTGCCGGGCGTGGGGGCGGATACGGTCTTTGCCCTTGTGCAGCCCTTCCTTGGCGATACCCATGCCGCGCTGTTGCGGCGCGGCGCGCGCCATATCGCGGCCCCCTTCCCCTTTGGCGAGGAGGGCACGACCGCCTGGCTTCGGGCCATTGCCGATGAATTCGGCGTTGCGCGCGATCTGTTCGAGGCCGTGACGGCCGCCCCGCGCGCCCGCGCCTTGAAGGCCATTGCCACGCAATCGGCCGAACTGCGCGGCAAGCGCGTCTTCTTCTTTCCCGACAGCCAGTTGGAAATTCCCTTGGCCCGCTTCCTTGTCCGCGAATGCGGTATGACAGCGGTCGAGGTGGGAACCCCCTATCTGCATGAGGCCATCGTCGGCCCTGATCTGGACCTGCTGCCTGCGGGGCCAGTGATCAGCGAAGGTCAGGATGTGGAAAAGCAGCTGGACCGCCAGCGCGCCGCAGCGCCGGACCTGACGGTCTGCGGGCTTGGTCTTGCCAACCCGCTGGAAGCGCAGGGCTTTACCACGAAATGGGCGATCGAGCTGGTGTTCACGCCGGTGCATTTCTACGAACAGGCGGGTGATCTGGCGGGGCTGTTCTCGCGCCCGCTGCGCCGCAAGGCGGTTCTTCGCAAGGAGGCCGCCGAATGAAGCTGACGCTCTGGACCTATGAAGGCCCGCCCCATGTGGGGGCAATGCGTGTGGCAACATGCATGAACGGTCTGCATTACGTGCTGCACGCTCCGCAGGGCGATACCTATGCCGATCTGCTGTTCACCATGATCGAACGGCGCAACCATCGCCCGCCGGTCACCTACACCACCTTTCAGGCGCGCGATCTGGGTGGCGACACGGCCAACCTGTTCAAGGATGCCGCCCGCGATGCCTATGCCCGGTTCAAACCGCAGGCGATGATCGTGGGGGCCTCCTGCACCGCCGAACTGATTCAGGACGATCCGGGTGGTCTGGCCGAGGCGCTTGAGCTGCCGATCCCGGTGATCCCGCTGGAACTGCCATCCTATCAGCGCAAGGAAAACTTTGGCGCGGATGAGACCTTCTTCCAGATCGTCAAGGCATTGGCAAAACCTATGCCCCGGACCGAAGCGATCACCTGCAATATCCTTGGCGCCACGGCGCTGGGTTTCCGTCACCGCGATGACGTGACCGAGGTGACGCGGTTGCTGGGCCTGATGGGCATTTCGGTGAACGTCGCGGCGCCGATGGGTTCCTGCCCCGCCGATATCGCCCGCATGGGACAGGCGCATTTCAACGTGCTGCTCTATCCCGAAACGGGCGAGACAGCCGCGCGGCATCTGGAGCGGGCCTGTGGCCAGCCCTATACTAAGGTGGTGCCGATCGGCGTTGGGGCCACGCGCGATTTCCTGCATGAAGTCAGCGCCTTGACTGGACTTTCTGCCAAGGTGGATGAAAGCGCGCTGCGGGCACCATGGTGGTCGGCATCGGTCGATTCCACCTATCTGACGGGCAAGCGCGTCTTTGTCTTTGGCGATGCCACCCATGTGATGGCCGCCGCCCGGATCGCCGCAACTGAGATCGGGTTCGACGTTGTCGGCATGGGCTGCTTCAACCGCGAATATGCCCGCCCGATGCGGGCAGCGGCAAAGGCCTATGGGCTGGAGGCGCTGATCACGGATGACTATCTGGAGGTCGAGGCCGAGATTGCCCGCCTGCAGCCGGAACTGATCCTTGGCACGCAGATGGAGCGGCACATCGGCAAGCGGCTCGGGATTCCCTGCGCCGTCATCTCAAGCCCCGTGCATGTGCAGGATTTCCCGGCGCGCTACAGCCCGCAGGTCGGGTTCGAAGGCGCGAATGTGATCTTCGATACCTGGATCCATCCGCTGGTGATGGGGCTGGAGGAACATCTGCTCACGATGTTCCGCGAGGATTTCGAGTTTCACGACGAAGCCGGGCCAAGCCATCATGGTGCCAAGGCTATGGCGCGGACCGAGGACGAGGTTGCCGAACCCTCAGACACCTTCGCGGCAGAGCATGCCGATAGCCATGCCGTTCCAGTCGTAACCCCGTCGGGCGAGATCGTCTGGATGCCGGATGCAGAGCGCGAGTTGAAGAAGATCCCCTTCTTTGTGCGCGGCAAAGCCAAGCGGAACACCGAGAAATATGCCGCCGACCGTGGCGTGGTTCAGATCACCGTCGACACTCTCTATGAGGCAAAAGCCCATTATGCGCGATGAACGCTATACATCGCCGGAAGAGATGACTGCGCCCGTCAAGGGCGATGGGGTCTACCGTTTCGTGATCGTCACGCTTGACGCGCACGCGGCCGGCCCTGCAGCCCGTGTTGCCCCTGCCCTTGTGAAGGATTTCCCCGGCATTCAGGTCACGGTCCATGCCGCTGCGGAATGGGCCGAAAACCCGGCGGCACTGGCGCGGGCCAAGGCCGATGTGCGGGCGGCGGATTTCGTCGTGGCGAACCTTCTGTTCATTGAAGAGCACATCACCGCCATCATCGATGACCTTCGCTTTGCGCGGGAAAACGCGGATGCCTTTGTGGGCGTGATCGCCGATCCGGCGGTGGTGAAGCTGACGAAGATGGGCGACCTGGACATGTCCAAGCCCGCCTCGGCCGCGATGCAGCTGTTAAAGAAATTGCGCGGATCAGGGCCGCCTTCGGGTGGTTCGGGCGAAAAGCAGATGAAGATGCTGCGCCGCCTGCCCAAGATCCTGCGCTTCCTGCCCGGCAAGGCGCAGGACCTGCGCGCCTGGTTTCTGTCGATGCAATACTGGCTGGGCGGGTCCGACGACAATATCGAACAGATGATCTGTTATCTGGTGTCTCGTTACTCGGCCAACCGCGACTGGAAAGCGGTTTCGGCCAAACCCCCGGTCGACTATCCGGATGTGGGCCTGTACCACCCGGATCTGAAAACGCGCATCACCACGAATCCGGCGGACCTCCCCCGCCCCGAGGGTGCGACGGCGACCGTGGGGCTTCTGATGCTGCGGTCTTATGTTCTTGCGTCGGACACGGCCCATTATGACACGGTCATCCGGGCGTTTGAGGCCAAGGGGATTGCCGTGCGCGCCGCCTTTGCGGGTGGGCTCGACGGGCGGCCTGCGATTGACGCCTATTTCAAGGGCCAGATCGACACGATGGTGTCGCTGACCGGGTTCAGCCTTGTGGGTGGCCCGGCTTATAACGACAGCCCCGCCGCCGTGGCCGCGCTTGAGGCGCTGGACGTGCCCTACATCGCGGCGCATCCGTTGGAGTTTCAGACGCTGGGGCAATGGGGTGCGTCGGGTGGCGGGCTTGGCCCGGTGGAAACCACCATGCTGATCGCCTTGCCGGAGATCGACGGGGCAACCAATCCCACGGTCTTTGCCGGGCGGCACGATCTGAACGGCTGTTCCGGCTGCGCCAGAAACTGCCAACCCGCAAGCGCCGATGCGCTGACAACACGCGCCATGGCACCCTGCTTTGAACGGATCGCGGCGCTGGTCGACAAGACCGCGCGCCTTGCGCATCTGCGCCGGTCGGACGTTGCAAAGCGCAAGGTGGCCGTAATCCTGTACGGTTTCCCACCGAATGCCGGGGCTGCCGGGACGGCGGCCTATCTGGGTGTTTTTGAGAGCCTGTTCAACACGCTGCACGCCATGGCTGCCGAAGGCTATGACCTAACGCCCCCCGCCACGGTAGATGACCTGCGCGAGGCGGTGATGGGCGGATCGGCCCGGATGTATGGCCAACCGGCCAATGTGCATTGCATCGTGCCTGCGGCAGAGATCGTGGCGCGGTCGCGCTGGCTGTCGGATGTGGAAAAGGCCTGGGGGCCGGCGCCCGGGCGTGCCCAGACGGATGGCCGTGGCGTGATGGTGCTGGGCCGCCAGTTCGGCAATGTCTTTGTCGGGCTGCAACCCGTGTTCGGCTATGAGGGCGACCCGATGCGGTTGCTGTTCGAAAAGGGCTTTGCGCCCACCCACGCCTTCACGACCTTTTACCGCTGGCTGCGCGAGGATTTCGGGGCGGATGCCCTGCTCCATTTCGGGATGCATGGCGCGCTGGAATTCATGCCGGGCAAGCAGGCCGGTGTGGGCGAAGGCTGCTGGCCGGACCGGTTGATCGGCAATCTGCCCAACATCTATCTCTATGCCTCGAACAACCCGTCCGAGGCGACGCTGGCCAAGCGCCGTTCGAATGCGGTGACGATCACCCACCTCACGCCGCCCTTGGCACAGTCGGGTCTCTACAAGGGCCTTTTGGACCTGAAGGATACGCTGACTCGCTGGCGGCAGGCCGAACCGGACAGCCCGGAACAGAACGATCTCATCCTGTTGATCCGCGAACAGGCGGCGCTGGTCGATCTGGATGCCTCCGATCCTGCCCAGCTTTGGGTCAAGCTTCTGGAAACCGAAGGGGCGCTTATCCCCGATGGTCTGCACGTTCTGGGCCGCCCGATGGGCGGCAATGAGCGGCGCGATTACATCAACCTGATCGGGGCAACCGGGGCCGAGGCCGAGGCGCTGGATGCAAAGCTGAAAGAGCAGACCGAAATTCCGGCCCTGTTGCGCGCTCTGGGTGGCCATTTCATCAGCCCGGTTCCGGGCGGCGATCTGCTGCGCAGCACGGACGTGCTGCCCACCGGGCGCAACATCCATGCTTTTGATCCGTTCCGCATGCCCACCGCCTATGCTCTGCGCGATGGCGCGGCGCAGGCGCAGCGCCTGCTGGATACCCACCCCACCCTGCCGCGCACGGTGGCGCTGGTGCTGTGGGGGTCGGACAACATCAAATCCGATGGCGGCCCGCTGGCGCAGGCGCTGGCGCTGATGGGCACGCGCCCGCGCTTTGACCATTACGGTAGGCTCTGTGGTGCAGACCTGATCCCGCTGGCCGAACTTGGCCGCCCGCGCATCGATGTGGTGATGACGCTGTCGGGCATTTTCCGCGACCTGCTGCCCTTGCAGACCCGGATGTTGGCCGAAGCCGCATGGAAATGCGCCACGGCCGAGGATGAGCCGCTGGCGCAGAACTTTATCCGCGCCCATGCGCTGGCCTACGCCGATGAGATGGGCGTCGACATGGAAACCGCCAGCCTGCGCGTGTTCTCCAATGCCGAAGGGGCCTATGGGTCGAACGTCAACGTCCTTGTGGGCAGCAGCGCCTTTGGGGAAGAGGACGAGTTGGCCGATGCCTATGAGAATCGCAAATCCTTTGCCTATAGCCGGAACGGCAAGCCGGTGCAGAACGCTGCCCTTTTGCAAAAGGCGCTGAAGGATGTGGACCTTGCCTATCAGAATCTGGAAAGCGTCGAACTGGGCGTGACCTCAGTAGACCAGTATTTCGACACGCTGGGCGGCATCGCCCGCGCTGTGAAGCGCGCGCGCGGTGGGCAGGAAACGCCGGTCTATATCGGGGATCAGACCCGCGGTGGCGGCACGGTCCGCACGCTGAAGGATCAGATCGCGCTGGAAACCCGATCGCGCAGCCTGAACCCGAAATTCTATGAAGGCCTGCTGCGCCATGGCGCCGAAGGCGTTCGCCAGATCGAGGCGCATGTCACCAACACGCTGGGCTGGTCGGCCACCACGGCGCAGGTTGACCCTTGGGTCTATCAGCGTCTGTCGGAAACCTTTGTGCTGGACGATGTGATGCGCCGCCGTCTGGCCAGCCTGAACCCCGAAGCCTCCAACCGCATGGCGCAGCGCCTGCTGGAAGCATCGGACCGCAACTACTGGCAACCGGATGCCGAAACGCTCGCCGCGCTGCAACGCGCTGCGGATGAGCTTGAGGATCGTTTGGAAGGGATCGCAGCGGAATGACCCACGCGCATGCCCACGGATTTGAACAGAACAGGAAGGGGCGCCCCCCTTTCGACAAGGAGGCCACATGAGCCCGAGAGATGAAATTCCCCTTCTGAGGGGGCAAGACGGCGACGGGTCGGTGCAGGTGCATCAGGATGCATCGCTGAAGATCGAAGGGGCCAAGGTCTTTTCCGTCTATGGCAAGGGCGGGATTGGCAAGTCGACGACCTCGTCGAACCTTTCCGCCGCATTCTCGGTGATGGGCAAGCGCGTGCTGCAGATCGGCTGCGATCCCAAGCATGACAGCACCTTCACCCTGAC
>PNND01000481.1 GCA_013824045.1 Rhodobacter sp.
GTCGTAAAGAGGAGCCGACCCCCGTGCCGTTGACGTTCAACGCGATCTTTCTGGGCAATACCGCCATCCGGATCGACCCGACCGAGGGCGATCTGGACGCAGAGAACGCATCTCTTCTGGTCGGGCAAACCTTCGGCTCCACCGCCGACTCGCTGGCGGCGCGCTGGGTCAGCTTCACCTCCGTCAATCGCGGCGGCAACGCCACGGCGCTGGATCAGAACAACACCGTGGTGAACGACCGCGCCACGATCGACAACGGGTCGGGGCCAGTCACCTACACCTTTGACGCGACCTCGATCTATCGCGGCGTCCTAACCTATATGGACGGCACCAGTTCCGCGACGCTGGACCTCGTCCTCGTCCAGATGACGAATGGCGATCTCTATCTCGTCCCCTCGCCCACAGTCGGAACGCCCACCAATATCGCGCTCACGGCCGATGCCGTCCGTGCCGTCACGCTGACCGGGCTGGTGGGCAACACCTATACCGGCATGGGCATCGACCGCCCGGTTCTCAGCTTCATCCCCTGCTTCACCCGCGGCACGTGCATCGCCACGCCAGAAGGCGATCTGCCCATCGAACGCATCCGCCCCGGCGACCTGCTCAACACACGCGACAACGGCCCGCAGCCAGTGCGCTGGGTGGGCATGCGCCGCCTCGGCGCGGCCGAACTGCGCGCCAATCCCCGGCTCTGGCCGGTCCGCATCGCGGCAGGCGCGCTCGGCCCCGGCATGCCCCATGCCGATCTGGTGGTCTCGCAGCAGCACCGCATCCTCGTGCGCTCTGCCATCGCCGCACGGATGACGGGCAAGGCCGAGGTGCTGGTCGCCGCCCGGCATCTCGTTGGCTTGCCGGGCATCAGCCTCGTCGAAGGCGCGACAGCTGTGGAATACTGGCACATCCTGATGGACCGGCACGAGGTGCTCACCGCCGATGGCGCCGCCGCAGAATCCCTCTACCTCGGCGATCAGGCCTGCAAGGCACTGGGCGATGCCGCCCGCGCGGAAATTGCCGAAATGATGCCCCAGCTTTTTGGCCCCGGCGGCCCCGTCATCCCCCCGGAACCGGCCCGGATTCTGCTGCCCGGACGGCAAGCCCGCCGCATGGCCGAACGCCACGAGATCAATGAACGGCAGCTTTTCCAGCCCGCCTTCGCCGCCTGATGCGGGAAAAGGTCAAGGATTACCCCAGCCTTCTGCGAACCTGACCCCGCAATATCGGGAATCCACAAATCCCTGCCTCACACGCGGAATTGCGCCCCCATTGGCCTTGCGGGCTTTCGCTGACACATGGCTGTCTTTATATGGACACGCTTGCCTCGGCCAACGCTGAGTCGCGAGTTTACTTCTTATTGCGTGGCACAGGATCACCCAAGCATGTCGATACTCTCGGGCATCTTTTCGTCGGACATGGCGATCGACCTCGGCACGGCGAATACGCTCGTCTACATCCGCGGCAAGGGGATCGTGCTGAACGAACCGTCCGTGGTCGCCTATCATACCAAGGATGGTAAGAAACAGGTGCTGGCCGTGGGCGAAGATGCCAAGCTGATGCTGGGCCGCACTCCCGGCAGCATCGAAGCCATCCGCCCCATGCGCGACGGCGTCATCGCCGATTTCGAAGCAGCGGAAGAGATGATCAAGCATTTCATCCGCAAGGTGCACAAACGCACGACCTTCTCCAAACCCAAGATCATCGTCTGCGTCCCCCATGGCGCGACACCCGTTGAAAAGCGCGCGATCCGCCAGTCGGTTCTCTCTGCAGGTGCCCGCCGCGCGGGGCTCATCGCCGAACCCATCGCCGCCGCCATCGGCGCGGGCATGCCCATCACCGATCCGACCGGCAACATGGTCGTGGATATCGGCGGCGGCACCACCGAAGTGGCGGTCCTCTCCCTTGGCGACATCGTCTATGCCCGCTCCGTCCGCGTCGGCGGCGACCGCATGGATGAGGCGATCATCAGCTACCTGCGCCGCCACCAGAACCTCTTGATCGGCGAATCCACCGCCGAACGCATCAAGACCTCGATCGGCACCGCCCGCATGCCCGATGACGGGCGCGGCTCGTCCATGACGATCCGGGGCCGCGACCTTCTGAACGGCGTGCCCAAGGAAACCGAAATCAATCAGGCCCAGGTGGCCGAGGCCTTGGCCGAACCCGTGCAGCAGATCTGCGATGCCGTGATGCAGGCGCTGGAAGCCACGCCCCCCGACCTCGCCGCCGATATCGTCGACCGTGGCGTGATGCTCACCGGCGGCGGCGCGCTGCTCGGTGATCTGGACCTGTCCCTGCGCGAACAGACCGGCCTGTCCATCTCGGTTGCCAATGAGTCACTCAATTGTGTCGCCCTCGGCACGGGCAAGGCGCTGGAATATGAAAAGCAACTGCGTCATGTGATCGACTATGACAGCTGATCGCCGCGCCCGGAAACGGGCACGGTCGTGGGATAGCTGATCGCCGCCCCTGCGATCAGGGTCCGGCATCAGACAAGAGGCAGCCGTGGCAAGATCGCGCAACATCGGACCAGACGATTACGCCCGCCCCCTGCGACGCCTGTTCGTGGGGCTGCTGGTGCTGGTCCTTCTGGGCCTTTTCCTTCTTTGGCGCATCGACAGCCCCCGCGTCGAACGCTTCCGCGCCGCGCTGGTCGATCAGGTCGTCCCCTCCTTCGACTGGGCGCTTCTGCCGATCACCAAGGCGGCAGCCATGATCGACGAGTTTCAAAGCTATGCCAGCCTCTACGAACAGAACCAGGAACTCCGCCGGGAACTCCAGCAGATGAAGGCCTGGCGCGAGGCCGCGCTGCAACTGGAACAAAAGAACGCCCGCCTGCTGGATCTCAATCAGGTCCGGCTCGACCCGAAACTCACCCATGTCACCGGCGTGGTGCTGGCCGATAGCGGCTCGCCCTTCCGCCAGTCTGTCCTCTTGAACGTAGGCGCGCGCGATGGCATCCGCGACGGCTGGGCCACGATGGATGGCATCGGCCTCGTGGGCCGCATCTCAGGCGTCGGCGAACGCACCTCGCGTGATCCTGCTCACCGATTCCAACTCCCGCGTCCCCGTCACAGTGCAGCCGTCGGGGCAAAAGGCCCTTCTCTCCGGTGACAACACGGCCCTGCCCCCGCTCGAATTCCTCGAAGATGCCGATCTCGTCCGCCCCGGCGACCGGGTGGTGACCTCGGGCGATGGGGCCATGCTGCCCGCTGGCCTTCTCGTCGGTCAGGTCGTCATGGGCACCGACCGCCGCCTGCGCGTGATCCTCAGCGCCGATTACGAACGCCTCGAATTCCTGCGCGTCCTGCGCAGCCATGAACTGACCCCGATCACTGATGCGGGAGCCCTGATCGCGCCGCCGCCCACGCCGCCCGAACCCGATGCCGAAACCGGCGAAGGCAGCGCCACAACGACCGACCCATCCGCCGCAGGCGGCACCGGCGATGTGACCGAAGGCTCACCCGAGGCAACGGCCAACGATGGTTGACAGCCTGCGCTCCTCTGTCTGGGTCTATCGCGCGGCCTTCCTCGGCCTCGCGCTGGCGCTGATCTTCCTCAAGCTCCTGCCGCTCGGCTCCGTCGCGGGCGATTGGCCGGGGCCTGACCTTCTGCTCTGCCTGATCTTCGCCTGGGTCATGCGGCGGCCCGATTACCTGCCCGTCCTGCTGATCGGCGCGGTCGTGCTGCTCGAAGACCTGATCCTCTTGCGCCCGCCGGGGCTGTGGACCGCGCTGGTAATCCTCGCCACCGAATTCGTCCGCGCCCGCATCGCCCTGACGCGCGAATTGCAATTCATCACCGAATGGCTGCTGGTTGCCGGGCTGATGGTGGCGCTCCTGATCGCCTATCGCCTTGCCTTCACGATAGTGTTCCTGCCGCAACCGGCTTTCGGCTTTGCGCTCTTGCAGACTTTGTGGTCCATCCTGTGCTATCCGCTGGTCGTCGTCGCCTCGCGCCTTGCCTTCGATCTGCGCAAGCCCGCAACCGGCGAAGTCGATGCCTACGGACGGAGGTTGTAACCCATGAGACGCACCGCCCGCGACACCGAAGAAAGCGCCCGCCGCATCAACCGCCGCTCGCTCTTCATGGGCGGCGCAATGGTCGCCATGTTCGCTGTGCTGGGCGCAAGGATGCGTTATCTCTCAGTGGAACAGGCCGATGAATTCCGCCTGCTGGCCGAAGAAAACCGCATCAACATGCGCCTCATCCCGCCCGAACGCGGGCTGATCTTCGATCGCAACGGCAAGCTGATCGCGGGCAACGAACAGAACTACCGCGTCACCATCACCCGCGAAGATGCGGGCGACGTCGATGCCGTCCTCGCCCGCCTGTCCCGCCTGATCCCCGTCACCGCCGAAGAGATGGACCGCATCCGCCGCGACATCGACCGCAACTCGCCTTTCGTGCCCATCATCGTGGCCGACCGCCTCCCGTGGGAGGATTTCTCAAAGGTCGCTATGAACGCCCCCACCCTGCCCGGCGTCACGCCCGAAGTGGGCCTGTCTCGCCACTACCCGCTGGTCGAGGATTTCAGCCATGTCGTAGGCTATGTCGGCCCCGTCAGCGAAAAGGATCTCGAAGAACGCCCCAACCCCGACCCGGTGCTGCGCATCCCCGAATTCCAGATCGGCAAGATCGGCGTCGAACGCTGGATGGAGGAAACGCTGCGCGGCTCCGCCGGTAACAAGCGGATCGAGGTCAACCATGTCGGCCGCGTCATGCGCGAGCTGGAACGCACCGACGGCACGGCGGGGCAGGACATCCAGCTCACTATCGATGCCGATGTGCAGAACTTCGTGCAGGCCCGCCTTGGCGAAGAAAGCGCCGCCTGCGTGGTGATGGATGTGAACACGGGCGAAATCATCGCCTGCGCCTCCTCGCCCGGTTTTGATCCCAATCTCTTTGTCCGTGGTATCTCCCAGCGCGACTATTCCGCCCTGACCGAGGATGACCACCGCCCCCTTGCCAACAAGACGGTGCAAGGCGCCTATCCGCCGGGATCGACCTTCAAGATGGTCACCGCGCTTGCCGCACTGGAAGAGGGGCTCATCACCCCCGAAACCACGCATTATTGCCCCGGCCATCTGGAATTCGGCGACCGTCGCTTCCATTGCTGGAAACGCGGCGGCCATGGCACCGTGGATCTGGCCGCCTCGCTGGCCGAAAGCTGCGACGTCTATTACTACGAAATCGCGCAGAAGGTGGGCATCGACAAGATCGCCGAAATGGGCCGCCGCCTCGGCCTCGGCATCCGCCACGACCTGCCCATGTCCGCCATCACCGAAGGCATCATGCCCGACAAGGCATGGAAGATGGAACGCTGGGGTCAGGAATGGCGCATCGGCGACACCATCAACGCCTCCATCGGGCAGGGCTACGTGCTGTCCTCGCCGCTGCAACTGGCAGTGATGACCGCGCGCCTCGCCACAGGCCGGGCCATCGTGCCGCGCATCCTGCATTCCATCGGTGGCCAGCCCGTCGATCTGCCGCAGGCCGAACCGCTGGGTCTGGATGCCGCCAACCTGCGCGCGATCCGCGAAGGCATGTCCGAAGTGATGAACACCCAGCGCGGCACCGCCTTTTCATCCCGCATTGCGGATGAGACGATGGTCTTCGCAGGCAAGACCGGCACCAGTCAGGTCCGCAACATCACCGCCGCCGAACGCGCGCGCGGCGTTATCTCCAACGAGGATCTGCCCTGGAACCGGCGCGACCACGCGCTCTACGTGGGCTACGCGCCCTTCGACAATCCGAAATACGCGGTGTCGGTGGTGGTGGAACATGGCGGCGGCGGCTCTGCCGTGGCCGCCCCCATCGCCCGCGACGCCATCCTGCGCGCGCTCCACGGCGACATTCCACCCCTGACCGCCTACCCCGCCAACCAGCGCGGCCGGATCGAAACCGATCTGAATACCCTGCGCGACCGCCTCCGCGACACCGGCCCCGCCGGCAGCTCGCGGGCCTGAAGCAGGGGGCAAGGCATGAGTTTCCTCGAATATCAGGTCAAGACGGTCCCCGGCGGTCTGCGCAAGGTGCTGCATTTGAACTGGCCGCTCGTCGTGCTAGTGGCCGCCGTCTCCTCGGTGGGCTTTCTCATCCTTTACTCCATCGCGGGCGGCAATCTCGGCGTCTGGGCCGAACCGCAGATGAAGCGCTTCGCCGCAGGCATGGTGCTGATGTTCGTCATCGCCTTCGTGCCGATCTGGTTCTGGCGCAATATGGCGGGGCTGGCCTTCGGCATCTCCCTCCTGATGCTGCTCGCGGTAGAGTTTTTCGGCGAAGTGGGCATGGGCGCGCAGCGCTGGCTCGATATCGGGCCGCTGCGGATCCAGCCGTCCGAACTGATGAAGGTCACGCTGGTGATGATGCTGGCCGCCTATTATGACTGGCTGGATATCAAAAAGACCTCGCACCCGCTCTGGGTGCTGATCCCCGTTCTGATGATCATCATCCCCACCTTCCTTGTGGTGATCCAGCCCAACCTCGGCACCTCACTGATGCTCCTGATGGGCGGCGCGGCGGTGATGTTCGCCGCCGGTGTCAGCATCTGGTACTTCGCCTTCGTCGCCGCCATTCTCGGCGGCCTTGTCTTCGCCGTCTTCACCACCCGCGGCACGCCTTGGCAATTCCTGCACGATTACCAATACCGCCGCATCGACACCTTCCTCGACCCTTCCGCCGATCCCCTCGGCGCGGGCTACAACATCATGCAAGCCAAGATCGCGCTCGGCTCGGGTGGCTGGGGCGGCAAGGGCTTCATGCAAGGCACCCAATCCCGCCTGAACTTCCTGCCCGAAAAGCATACCGACTTCATCTTCACCACGCTCGGCGAGGAATTCGGGTTCGTCGGTGCCTTCTCGCTTCTCATCCTATACGGGTTGATCCTGTTCTTCTGCTTCACCTCCGCCATGGCCAACAAGGACCGCTTCAGCCAGTTGCTGATCATCGGGCTCTCGGCCAACTTCTTCCTCTACCTCGCCGTGAACCTGTCGATGGTCATGGGCATGGCCCCCGTCGTCGGCGTGCCGCTGCCCTTCCTCTCCTATGGCGGCTCGGTGATGCTGGTGCTGCTCATCGCCTTCGGCCTCATCCAAAGCGCTCATGTCCACAGGCCGAGGTGACCATGACCCTGACCGTCCTCTTCGCCGCATCTGATGCCAACTGGCAGGCCTATGCCGAACCTTTGCGGACCGCCCTCGCCGCCGCCGGGCTGACCGCGCATCTCACCCGCAACGCCACCCCTGAAACGGTGGATTACATCGTCTACGCCCCCACCAGCCCCTTGCAGGATTTCGCCCCCTACACGCGCTGCAAGGCCGTGCTGTCCCTCTGGGCCGGGGTGGAACGGATCGTGGGCAACCCTACCCTCACCCAACCCCTCTGCCGCATGGTCGATCCCGCGCTGGCCGAAGGGATGGTCGAATGGGTGGTGGGCCACGCCCTGCGCCACCACCTCGGGATGGACCGCCACATCGTCAATCCGGCCCGGATCTGGGATCCCACCTGCCCGCCCTTGGCCCGCGAACGCCCCGTCGCCATGCTGGGCATGGGCGAGTTGGGCACCGCCTGCGCCCGCGCCCTCACTGCCCTCAACTTTCCCGTTACCGGGTGGAGCCGCACACCCAAATCCATCCCCGGCATCCCCTGCTTGCATGGCGCAGAAGGCCTCACTCAGGCCCTCTCCTCCGCACAGATCGTCGTCACCCTCCTGCCCAAAACGCCCGACACGGAAAACATCCTCAACGCCCGCACCCTGTCGCTTCTGCCCAAGGGGGCCGCGATCCTGAACCCCGGCCGCGGCGCGCTGATCGACGATGAGGCCCTCCTCTCCGCCCTCGACACCGGCCAGATCGGCCACGCCACGCTGGATGTGTTCCGCGTTGAACCGCTGCCGCAGGATCACCCCTACTGGGCCCACCCGCGCGTCACCGTCACCCCCCATATCGCCGCCGACACCCGCGCCCCCTCGGCCTCCCGCGTGATCGCCGAAAACATCCGCCGCAGCGAAGCGGGCGAACCCCTCCTGCACAAGGTCGACCGCCAGCGCGGCTACTGACCGCCCCCTCACCTTGGCCCAAACACCCGAAGGCCCTCACCCCCCGCGCTCCGGTCGCCAAGCGCCACCCTCCCGTCCCCGCCCACGGGCAGAGGCCACCGCACGCCCGCAAACAGCGCTCCATCCGCCCCCAACTTGGCAAACCCCAGCCCCTCACCTTGGCCCAAATACCCAATTCCACCGCCCGCCACCCCCGCCCTCGCCCGCCAAATGACGCCTTCCCCTCCCCCGCCTGCGGGGAAGCGGGTAGGGGTGCGACCCGATCCCCGCGCAAAAGGTCGGGATTGGAACAGACGGCCCGCTCACCCCCATGCCCTTCTGCCCGGCGATAGGGGAGAGTGATATGCGGTACGGTGTGGGCATGGTGCTGGTCGTGCTGGCGGGGATCATCTGGTCCACCCAAGGCCTGATCTTCCGCCAGATCGACGCGGCCGGAACCTGGGCGGTGCTCTTCTGGCGCTCGGTAGGGATGGTTCCGGTCCTGCTGGCCTTCCTCATCTGGCGCGCAGGCGGCTCTCCCCTTCAGGCCATCCGCGCCGTGGGCGTCGCCGGGGTGCTGGGCGGCCTCGGCCTTGTCGGGGCCTTCGGCGGCGCGATCTATTCGATACAGGCCACCACCATCGCCAACGCCGTTTTCCTCTTCGCCGCCTCGCCCTTCCTGACGGCCTTGATCGGCTGGGCCGTCCTCGGTGAACGCGTCCGCCCCCAGACTTGGGCCGCGATGGGCGTGGCCCTCGCCGGCATCTTCGTCATGGTGCGCGATGATCTGTCGGGCGGCGCGATGGCGGGCAATATCGCGGCCCTCCTCTCCGCTCTCGGCTTTGCCATCTTCACCGTCTCGCTGCGCTGGGGCAAGGTGGCCGACAGCCTGCCCTCGGTCCTCTTGGGGGGCCTCTTCTCGATCGCCGCCGGGGCCTTCATCGCCACCCAGATGGGCCAGACCCTGACCGTCCCCCTACCCGACGCACTCTGGTCCATGGCCATGGGCGCGGTCACGCTTTCGGGCGGCATGGTGCTTTACGAACTAGGCAGCCGCGTCGTGCCCGCCGCCGAATCCGCCCTTTTGTCCAATATCGAGGTGATGCTCGCACCCCTCTGGGTCTGGCTCTTCCTGAACGAAACCGCCAGCCCCGCCACCTTCCTCGGCGGCGCGATCCTGCTGGTCGCGGTCACCATGAACGCCGTCTCCGGCGCACGCCGCGCCACCGCGACCTGACACCCCTTGACCGTCTCTCAATTGAGACGCATCATTCCCCCAACTCAAAGGGGGAACCGCCATGCCCGCCAACACCACCATGCTCCACATCCGCATCGATGAGGATGTGAAAACCCGCGCCGCCGCCGCGCTGGAAGGCGTGGGCCTGACGCTGTCGGATGCCGTCCGCATCCTCCTCACCCGCGTCGCAAAAGAGGGTGGCCTGCCCCCCGGCCTTACGGTGACCGAAGAAACCTATGACGACTGGTTCCGCCGCAAGGTGCACGAGGCGCTTGACGATCCCGGCCCGCTCTTGTCCCATGAAGATGCTGTGCGCGAAATGAATGAGTTGATCCGTAACCGTGTCCGTGACCGCAGTCCGATGGAGTAGACGCGCCCGCTTGGACGTGGCTTCCGTCTATGCACATATTGCCGATCACAATATCCGTGCCGCCGATGCTCTTCGTGACCTGATCTACCGGCAGGCCGAACTCCTCCCTTACCACCCCCACGCCTTCCGCAAGGGCCGCCTGCCCGGCACGCGCGAGATGGTCATCCACCCGCATTACATCCTTGTCTACGCCATCCGGGATGATGGGGTGACCATCCTTCGCCTCCTTCACAGCGCCCGAAACTGGGCCCGCAACTGGCCCTAGCGGTGCCGCCGGAAAAACCGCGACCGGGCGTAAAGCTCTTCCAGCCGCTTCAACCGCCCCTCGGTCACCGCCCATGTCCGGTCCTGCACCGATGCCAGCAATGTCTCCACCAGCACCAGCGGCGACACCGTGCTGTCCCATGCGCTGGGTGCTTCCACATGGCAGGCCAGCACATGGCGGGCATGGCTGGCCGCTGGCGACAGCCATTGGTCAGTGATCAGCACCACCTCCGCCCCTTGCTCCACCGCCAATTCGGTCAGCTGCAGGACCGAGTTTTCATAGCGGCGGATGTCGAACACCACCAGCACATCCCCCCGCACCATATCCAAAAGCGCAGGCGGCCAGGTATTCGACATCCCCGACAACAGCGTCACATTCGGGCGCACATTCTTCATCAGGGTGACGAAATACTCCGCCATCGCATGGGTGATCCGTCCGCCCATGGCGAACACCCGCCGCTCCGGATCGGCCAGCAGCGCCGCCGTGGCATCGAACTCGGCATGGTCGATCTGGCTCAGCGTGGCCTGCAGATTGGCCACCACCGCATCGGCAAACCGGTTCAGGATATGCGTATCCGGCACCCCCCCCGCCCAGCGGTCATGCTTGGCCAGCGGCGACAGCAGCATCGCCTCCACCTCTGATCGCAGGGCGTGCTGGTAATCGGGATAGCCCTTGAACCCAAGCTTCTGGCACAACCGCACCACCGTGGGGTTCGAAACCCCCGACGCCCGCGCCAGTTCCGTGATCGAACCCAGCGCCGCCATCGGATAATGCGTCAGGATATGGCTGGCCAATTGCCGCTCGGCCCGCGTCAGATCGCCCATCGCGACGCGCATCCGGTCTTCGATCGTGACGGCGGCATCCATGGCAGACCCCATACTTTCCCCCACTGCACAGGCTCTGGGCGCACCGGGAAAGGCTAGGCCAGATTCCCGGCGCAAGTCGATAAGAAAACTTTGTAACAGAAAAAACCAAGCAGAAAAATTCTTGACAGAACGCCGGGCCACGGTTGAGCCTTGGAACAATCAACAGGGGGATGACTCGCGCAATGAACGCGGGCGGCAACAGCAAAACGGCGGTCTTTCCGCCTGTGTTCGAAAACAGCGCCGCCCGTGGCCGGGCGGTGATCGTCTGTGAACATGCCTCCAACCACATCCCCGCCCCTTGGGGCGATCTGGGCCTCACCCCCGATCAGCGCCACGCCCATATCGCCTGGGATCCAGGCGCGCTCGGCCTCGCGCGCGGCCTTGCCCAGCGGCTCGATGCGGTGCTCGTCCATGCCCCCGTCTCGCGGCTCGTCTATGATTGCAACCGCGCGCCCGACATGGCCGGGGCCATGCCCGCCCGGTCCGAGGTGCACGATATTCCCGGCAATGCCACCATCACGCCGGAAGACCGCGCCGCCCGCACCGCCGCGATCTATGTTCCCTTCCACGACGGCCTGCATGCCCTGCTGATGGACCGCATCGCCCGTGGCCTACACCCCGCGCTCATCACCATCCACAGCTTCACGCCGGTCTATTTCGGCACCCCCCGCGCGGTGGAATTCGGCATCATCAACGATGCCGATGACACGCTGCCCCGCGCCATCCTTGATGCCGCCCGCACCCGCACCACCCTGCGCTGCGAACTCAACGAACCCTACTCCGCCCGCGATGACGTGACCCACACCCTGCGCCTGCAGGCCACCCCCTACGGCCTGCCCAACGCCATGCTGGAGATTCGCAACGACCTCATCGCCACGCCAGACGCGGAAACGCAGATGGCCGCCACCCTCGCCCCCGTCCTTGCCGCAGCCATGGCCGCGCTGACGCCAGAACCTGTGATGTGAGGAACCGGATGCCCCGTTTCGTGATCGGCTTCGTGCGACTGGTAGACCGCCTGAACTATGGCGTCGGCCGCTTCGCCATGTATCTTCTCTTCGTTCTAATGGCGATCCTGATGTGGTCGTCGATTTCCAAAG
>PNND01000216.1 GCA_013824045.1 Rhodobacter sp.
CGGAGAGGGTGGGATTCGAACCCACGGTAGGCTTGCACCTACTCCGGTTTTCGAGACCGGCGCGATCGACCACTCCGCCACCTCTCCGTGCTTTTGGGGGGTCGTCAGTGCGGGGTGTCTAGCGGGGTCGTGCGGGGGTTGCAAGCGGGTTTTGTGGCCATTCGGGCAAAGATCTTGCCGGGCGCGGGGGAAGGCGCGGGGCGGATGCTCGCGCAGTTGTGGGGCTGGGTGGGTTGGCTTTTGGGGTGACAGCCTCTAGCTGTTCCGGGCAAGATATGAGCCGAGCTTTCGGCCTGTTCTTGCGCCAACGGAATTTGGGGCCGGGTGGTGCGGGGGCGGGGACGGGTGCGGCCGGACGAGAGAGGACGAGCATGAACGGTAAGAGAGCAAGTCTTGGTGGCGCCGGCCGATGGGCAGACCTGTCGTTGGTGCTGCCTTGTGCCCGGTCATTGGGCCGGATGGGGCGGGGCGTCACACTGGCGCTGGCGCTGGGCGTTGCCGCTGTGGGGGTGATGGGGCTGCCGCCGCAGGCCGTGGCGCAGGAAGCCGGGCAGGCTGAGGCCGCGGCGGCCGCTGTGGCGGCAGAGGTTCTGGCCCTGACGCAGACGATGCAGTTGGGGGATCTGGTCGGCATCCTGCGGCAAGAGGGCATCGATTACGGGACGCAGCTGGAAACGGACATGTTTCCCGGTGCGGGGGGGCAGGGCTGGCAAGCGACGCTGGGCCTGATCTATGACGGACAGAGGATGGAAGAGGCGCTGGTCGCCTCGCTGACGCAGGAACTGGCAAAGTCGCCTGATGACATTGCGGCGATGCAGGGGTTCTTTGGCTCTGATCTCGGGCAGAAGGTGCTGAAGCTGGAGATTGAGGCGCGGCGAACCCTGCTGGATGACGCGGCAGAGGAAGCGGCGCGGATCGCCTGGGAGGATCTGGGATCGGGCGAGACGGCGCGGGTTGAGCAGCTGGAGCGGTTCGTGGCGGCGAATGACCTGATCGAATCCAATGTGATGGGCGCGCTGAACGCCTCGCTCGCCTTCTATCAGGGGATGCAGGAAGGCGGGGCCTTTGGCGGCGAGATGACCGAAGAGCAGATGCTGACCGATGTCTGGGGGCAGGAGGGGGATGTCCGCCAGCAGACGGCGGAATGGCTTTATCCCTATCTGACGCTGTCCTATGGGCCGCTGTCGGATGAGGAGTTGGACAGCTATATCGCCTTTTCAGAATCGCCCGAGGGGCAGGTGCTGAACGCGGCGCTGTTCGCGGCATTTGACGATGTGTTCACCCCGATTTCGAAGGCGCTGGGTTTGGCCGTCGCGCGGCAGATGGCGGGACAGGATATCTGAACCCGGTGGGCTGCGCCGGACCCTGTGATGGGGCTGGTGATCGCGCTTGACTTGGGGGCGGCTTGCCCTGATAAGCGCGCATCCCGGCAAGGCGTGAGTCTTGGCGGGTTTCATATTTCATGACGCCCGCGAGGGCGCGCTGTTCGAGGCGGGGAAACCCCGGAACGCCCAAGCTTGGGGGCCACAGGACGCGGAGCAAGGAAGAGGACGACCCATGTTTGCGGTCCTGAAGACCGGTGGCAAGCAATACAAGGTGCAGGCGGGTGACGTGCTGCGCGTTGAAAAGCTGGCTGCCAATGCTGGTGACAAGATCCAGTTCAATGAGATTCTGATGGTTGGTGGCGAGACCGTCACCCTTGGCGTGCCCATGGTTGCGGGCGCGGCGGTGGTTGCGGAAGTGATCGACCAGATCAAGGGCGAGAAGGTCATCCACTTCGTCAAGCGTCGCCGCAAGCACAGCTCGCAGCGCACTAAGGGCCACCGTCAGCACCTGACGCTGGTTCGCGTGACGGAAGTGCTGGCCACGGGCGCCGACAAATCGGGCGTGGCTGCTGCCACCGGCACCGCCGATGCGCGCCGCGCCGCCCACAATGCCGAGGCCGCCCCGGCGGTTGAGGCGCCTGCGAAACCGAAGCGTGCCAAGAAGGCCGCTGAAGCCGCTGCGGAATAAGGAGAGTACCAAATGGCACATAAAAAGGCAGGCGGTTCTTCCCGCAACGGCCGCGACTCCGCAGGGCGTCGTCTGGGCGTGAAACTCTATGGCGGTCAGGCTGCCATTCCGGGCAACATCATCGTGCGCCAGCGCGGCACGACCTATTTCCCGGGCAATGGCGTGGGCATGGGCGTGGATCACACGATCTTTGCCGTGACCGAGGGTAAGGTGACCTTCAAGAAAGGCCTGAAAGGCCGCACCTTTATTTCGGTTCTCCCGGTCGCGGAGGCAGCCGAGTAAGCCGAACCTTTACAATTGGATTGTAAACGGGGGATCGGCTGAAAGGCCGGTCCCCTTGGTCATTTCCGGGTCTTTTGCCGGGGTGGCGGGGGGAGTTGCGCGATCCGGGCCTTTGGGGCCGGTCGCAAAAATGCCGGACTGCAGGCCTAATTCCCTGCAATTCGTACCGTAACGGATGGAAGGGGGCCGCGTCGCCCCCGACATGCGCTTCGTCAGGAGGGAAGCCATGATGCTGGACAAAGTGACCGCGATGCCCGAGGGGGCGATTGCCGCCGGACGGTTCATCCTGCGCCCTGTGCGCCGGTCGGATGCCGGGTTGTTTGCGATGTATGCCGGTGACAAACGCGTGGCGGAATCCACCCGGTCGATCCCGCATCCGCTGCCACCCGGCGCGGCGGAAGCTTTTGTCGCGCGTGCCACGCTGCAGGGCGGGGATGAGGATGTCTGGGTCATGGACGGGTCGGCCACTGGTCTGGCCGAGGTGCTGGGTGTGATCAGCCTGAAGCGGATGGACGAGACGCGCTATGATCGCGGCCAATCCGAGATCGGTTATTGGGTTGCGCCGGCCTTCTGGAATGCGGGTTTTGCATCCGAGGCGGTGCGCGCGCTGGTGGAGGTCAATCCGCAGAAGAACCGCACGATCTTTGCCGAGGTGTTTCAGGACAATGCCGGATCGGCGCGGGTGCTGACCAATGCGGGGTTCCAGTATCTGGGGGATGCTGAGACATTCTCGGTCGCGCGCAATGCGCGCGTGCCGACCTGGACTTATATTCGCAAGCTGGATTGAGGGCGTGGCGGGGGGCCGTCCGGCCGCCCGCACCCTCCGGCTCCCCGGCCCCCCACCGCTGCTTTTGCGGTAGGGGTTTATGGGTATTTGGGCCAAGATGAAGCTGCAGGCGTTGCGTGAGGCTTGAGCCTGCGGGCACTATCCACTATCGGCAGTGCCAATCCTTTAGAAAGCACGACAGATGAAGTTCCTCGATCTTGCCAAAGTCTATATCCGCTCGGGTGGCGGCGGGGGGGGCTGCGTGTCGTTCCGGCGCGAGAAGTTCATCGAATTTGGCGGACCCGATGGCGGCGATGGCGGCAATGGCGGGTCGGTCTGGGCGGAAGCGGTGGATGGGCTGAACACGCTGATCGATTTCCGCTATCAGCAGCATTTCTTTGCCAAGAACGGCCAGCCCGGCATGGGCAGCCAGCGGACGGGAAAGACGGGCGATGACATCATCCTGAAGGTTCCCGTGGGGACCGAGATCCTCGATGAGGATGAGGAGACGGTGATCGCCGATCTGGTGACCGTGGGGCAGAAGGTTCTGCTGGCTAAGGGCGGCAATGGCGGGTTCGGGAACCTGTATTTCAAATCCTCGACCAACCGGGCGCCGGGGCGGGCCAATCCGGGGCAGGAGGGGGTGGAGCGCACCATTTGGCTGCGGTTGAAGCTGATCGCGGATGCGGGTCTGGTGGGGCTGCCCAATGCGGGCAAGTCGACCTTTCTGGCGGCGGTTTCGAACGCCCGGCCCAAGATTGCGGATTATCCGTTCACCACGCTGATCCCCAACCTTGGGGTGGTGGCGGTGGACGGGCGGGAGTTCGTGATGGCCGATATTCCGGGGCTGATTGAGGGCGCATCCGAGGGACGGGGGCTTGGGATGCAGTTTCTGGCCCATGTGGAGCGGTGCAAGGTATTGCTCCATCTGGTGGATGGGACGTCATCGACCATCACCAAGGATTACCGCACCATCGTGACGGAGTTGGAGGCCTATTCCGACATTCTGGGCGACAAGCGGCGGATCGTGGCGCTGAACAAATGCGATGCGCTGGATACCAAGACCATCACCCAGAGGCGCAAAGCGCTGGAAAAGGCGTCGGGCGGGCCGGTGCATGTGATTTCGGGCGCGGCGGGGATGGGGCTGCAGGATGTGCTGCGCGCGATCTATCGTGAGATTCAGGGGGCGACGCCCATGGTGGAGACAGGACCGTGGCAGCCTTGATTGGGGCGGGCGTGAGCGGGACTGTCGTCGTGGTGCCGGATGTGCGGCGCGCGCGGCGGTTGGTGATCAAGATCGGATCGGCCTTGCTGGTGGACCGGGTCACCGGGTTGAAGCAGGATTGGCTGCAGGCCTTGGCGCTGGACGTGGTTGAGGCGAAGCGGCGCGGCGCGGATGTGGTGCTGGTGTCATCGGGCTCTATCGCGCTGGGGCGCAAGGTGCTGGGCCTGCCTGCCGGGGAGTTGACGCTGGAGCAATCGCAGGCTGCGGCTGCCGTAGGGCAGATCCGGCTGGCGCGGGCCTATGAGGAGGTGCTGGCGCCGCATGGCATCACCACTGGGCAGGTTCTGGTGACGCTGGAGGATACCACCGACCGGCGGCGCTACCTCAACAGCCGGGCGACGATGGAGACGCTGCTGGGGTTGGGCGTGGTGCCCATCGTGAACGAGAATGACACGGTGGCGACGGATGAGATCCGCTTCGGGGACAATGACCGTTTGGCGGCGCAGATCGCGGTGACGGCGGGGGCGGATCAACTGATCCTTTTGTCGGATGTAGACGGGTTCTATTCGGCCAATCCGAAGGAAGACCCGACAGCCGTGCGGTTTGACGTGGTGGAGACGATCACGCCGGAGATCGAGGCGATGGCGGGGGACCCGATTTCGGGCCTGTCCAAGGGGGGCATGAAGACCAAGCTGATGGCGGCCAAGACCGCCGTGGCGGGGGGCTGTGCCATGGCGATCATGGAAGGGTCTGTGCTGCGGCCTTTGCAAGCTTTGGCCGAGGGGGCGAACCGGACGTGGTTCGTGCCGGGGGCCGATCCGCAGGTGGCGCGCAAGCGTTGGATCGGTGCGATGAAGCCTAAGGGCGAGATCGTGGTGGATGCGGGTGCGGTGGCGGCGCTGGGGCAGGGTAAGTCGCTGCTGCCGGCGGGGGTGCGGGCGGTGAAGGGGACTTTCGGGCGCGGCGAGCCGGTGGCCATTCTGGGGCCGGATGGCGCGGTGCTGGGCAAAGGGCTGATCCGCTATACGGCGGTGGAGGCCAAGGCGATTGCGGGCCACAAGTCGGGCGAGATTGAGGGAATCCTCGGCTATGCCGGGCGGGCGGCGCTGATCCATCGCGATGATATGGTGATCTGAATGCACGCGCTGTTCTTCGACATGCAGCCGAAGGCCGGGCATATGCCGCATTATTTCGAGCATGTGGATCGGCTGCGGCCCCTGTTGGCGGCACATCCGGGGATGTTGTATCTGGAACGGTTCCGGCCGCTGGATCAGCCCGACGCGATCCTGTCACATCAGCATTGGGCGGATGAAGAGGCGATCCGGGCCTGGCGCTGTGATGGGACGCATCGCCAAAGTCAGGCGGCGGGGCGGGCGGTGCATTTCGAACAGTATCGCATTCGCGTGGGGCCTGAGGTGCAGCCGGAGGGTGCGGGGCGGTTCGTCGTGGCGGCCTATGGGGCGGCGGCGGCAGGGCCGGGGCGCGTTTATGAAAGCGTGACACGGGCCGGGCGGTTTCTGACGCTGGCCGAGGCGGCGCAGGGTGAGCTGGCGCGGGACATCGCGGCGCAGGCGCAGGCGGACGGGGCCGAAGAGGTGCGTATCTTTGCGGTGTCGCGCGATTACAGTTTGACGGACAGGGCCGAGGCGCCCGCCCTTTAAGGGTTTCGGGGCTGAGCCGTGGAAGAACGGAAGGTTGGGCAGATGGCGGATGGGGCACAGGACGACGATGCCGGCATGATGGGCCGGATCGGGGCGGCGGCACGGGACGCCGCGGCGGAGTTGGCCTATGCGAGTGCCGAGCGCAAGCATGCGGCGCTGATGGCGGCGGCGGATGCGGTCTGGGCGCGGCGGGATGAGATCATCGCGGCCAATGCGCGGGATATGGAGTTTGGCGTGGCCAAGGGGCTTTCGCCTGCCATGCTGGACCGTCTGAAGCTGGATGAGGGGCGGATCGCCGGGATCGTCGGCGGGTTGCGCGCCGTGGCGGCGCAGAAGGACCCGGTGGGTGAGGTGATCGCGGAATGGGACCGGCCCACGGGGCTGCATATCCGGCGGGTGCGCACGCCATTGGGCGTGGTGGGGGTCATCTATGAAAGCCGCCCCAATGTGACTGCGGATGCCGGGGCGCTGTGCCTGAAGGCGGGGAATGCGGTGATCCTGCGGGGGGGATCGGAAAGCTTCCATTCCTCGACCGCCATTCATGCCTGTCTGGTGGAGGGGCTGCAGGCCGCAGGGCTGCCGGCGGCGGCGATCCAGCTGGTGCCGACGCGGGACCGGGGGATGGTGGAGGCCATGCTGCGGGCGGTGGACTGGATCGACGTGATCGTGCCGCGCGGGGGCAAGGGGCTGGTGGGGCTGGTGCAGCGCGAGGCGCGGGTGCCGGTCTTTGCCCATCTGGAGGGGATTTGCCACGTCTATGCCGATGGCGAGGCCGATCTGGAAAAGGCGCGGCGCGTGGTCATCAATGCCAAGACGCGGCGGACAGGGATTTGCGGCGCGGCGGAATGCCTGCTGATTGACCGGCGGTTCTGGGAGAAGCACGGGGGAGTGCTGATCAGCGATCTGCTGGCGCGGGGCGTGGAGGTGCGGGCGGAGGGCGATCTGCTGACCGTGCCGGGAACGGTTCCGGCCAAGGCGGAGGATTTCGGCTGCGAATTCCTAGACATGATCATCGCGGCGAAGATCGTGGATGGGGTGGACGGCGCGATTGCCCATATCCGCCGCTATGGCAGCCAGCATACCGACTGCATCCTGACCGAGAATGACGCCACCGCCGCGCGGTTCTTTGAGCGGCTGGACAGCGCGATCCTGCTGCACAATGCCAGCACTCAGTTCGCCGATGGCGGCGAGTTCGGGATGGGGGCCGAGATCGGGATCGCCACAGGCAAGCTGCATGCGCGCGGCCCCGTGGGGGCGGAGCAGTTGACCAGCTTCAAATATCTGGTCACCGGGGACGGGACGATCAGAAGCTAATCCGCAAGCTCTCTGGGCCGGGTTCGATATCGGCGCGGCGGCCAAGCTGGGAGAGGGCCTGACCGGCGAGCGGGAATTGCACCTGTGCCGGTTCCAGATCGGCGGGCAGGGTGGCCGTATCGATCAGCGCCCACAGGTCTGCGTCATGGCGCAGGCGGGGCGAGGAGAGGGTGAGGGACCACCCAACCTCGTCGCGCAGGATGGTGATCTTGCCACCGCAGCGTAGGGCTTGTTCGGCGCAAAGGAGGAGGAGGAAGATTGCCTTCACCTCGGCCCGTGGCAGGTCTGGCGGCGAGGTCCAAGTGACAGTGATGCGGCCAGAGGGGAAAAGATCGGCGAGGATCGCGGCGACTTCGGTCCTTGCGATGCGTTGATCGGGGCGGGCCGTGCCATAGGCCACGCGGTAGAAGCGGATGCGAGCGCTGAGCGCAGTGACGGTTTCGGAGATCAGCGCGACCTCATCCCCGCGTCCACCGCCAGCGAGGAGAAGAAGCTCCACCCCGTTGCCGATGGCGCCGATCGGGCCGATAAGATCATGGCAGAGGCGCGAGCCGAGCAGGGCCGAAAGGTCGGGATGGGCGGGCATGGAACGCTCCGGTTACTGGGAAAGGATACGGGGATGAATTCACTGCTGGAGCCTGGAATGTTGGTGCGGCACCCGCAAGAGCCGGATTGGGGGTTGGGGCAGGTGCAATCGAATGTCGGCGGGCGGGTTACGGTGAACTTCGAGCATCGCGGCAAAGTGGTGATCGATGGCAGGCAGGTGGAGTTGCGGCTGGTCTTTGATACCAAGGGATGATGGCGCAGGCGCGGGGGATTGCAACCCCGGGTTGACCTTTGATCCGAAACGGGGGCGCGATGTTGCGTCGGGCAGGGGTTGGCCATATGTCAACGCGGGGCCGGACAGGCCGCAACAGGGGCAAATCGACCGCATGATCGCCGATGAGACCGTCTTTACCCTGCGTCTGGCGCAGGATGCGCGCGACCTGCGGGCGGCGCAGCGGTTGCGGTATCGGGTCTTTGTTGAAGAATTGGGGGCGGATGGGCCTTTGGTCGATCATGCGGCGCGGCTGGAGCGGGACGGGTTCGACGACATCTTTGACCATCTGCTGCTGATCGACACGCGCCGCGATGCGGCGGCGCTGGAAGATGTGGTGGGGGTGTACCGTCTGTTGCCATCTGACAGGCTGGGGCCGGAGGGGCAGTTCTATTCCGAGGGGGAATATGACCTGACCGCGCTGCGGGCGAGTGGGCGCAAGCTTTTGGAACTGGGGCGGTCCTGCGTGCATCCGGATCACCGGGGCGGGACGGCGATGTTCCATCTGTGGAATGCGCTGGCCGATTATGTGCTGGAGCGGGGGATCGAGATCCTGTTCGGGGTGGCGAGTTTTCACGGCACGGATATTGCGCGGCTGACGCCGTCGCTGGCCTATCTGCACCATCACCATCTGGCGCCGCCTGCCTTGCGCGTGCGGGCGCGGGAGCCGGGGTTTCAACGGATGGACCTGCTGCCGCGTGATGCGCTGGAGCGCAAGGCCGCGATGGCGGCGACGCCGGCGCTGATCAAGGCCTATCTGCGACTGGGCGGTTTCGTGGGCGAGGGGGCGTTCATCGACCGGGCCTTCAACACCACGGATGTCTGTCTGGTGATGGACACGGCGCGGATGTCGGAGCGGCATCGCGGCTATTACACGCGGGGGCGCGGGTGAGCGGTTCGGACGCGGAGGACTGGAAGCAGTCGGAGATGGTGGTGCCCCCGATCACGGCGGCGGGTTGGCTGCGGGTGATCTGGCGCGGGGCGGTGCTGGGCGGGGTGACCTATGGCTGCCTTGTGCTGCTGCTGCTGGTGCGGCTGGTCGAGCGGCCCCTATTCGGGATGCAGCGGCCCTGGACGCCGTGGATCACGCAATTCGTGTGCCGGATGGCCTTTGTCATCCTGCGGATGCCCTTTGTGGTGAAGGGCGGCGTGATGCGGCAGCGGGGGGCGGTGGTCGCCAATCATGCCTCATGGCTGGATATCTTCGCGCTGAACGCAGCGCAGCGGGGCTATTTCGTGGCCAAGTCCGAGGTGGAGCATTGGGCCGCCATCGGCTGGTTGGCGCGGGCGACGGGGACGGTATTCATCGCGCGCAAGGGGGCAGAGGCCAAGCGCCAGCAGCAGGTGTTCGAGGATCGGCTGCGCGCGGGGCATCATCTGATGTTCTTTCCCGAAGGCACCAGCACGGATGCGATCCGGGTGTTGCCGTTCAAATCGACGCTGTTCGCGGCCTTCTACACCCATGGGATGGAAGAGGTGATGTGGGTGCAGCCCGTGACGCTGGCCTATCGCGCGCCGGAAGGGGCGGATGCGCGGTTTTATGGCTGGTGGGGGGATATGGCATTCTCAGGCCATCTGCTGATGGTGCTGGCGCAGGCGCGGCAGGGGCGGTTGGAGGTGATCTTTCACGAGCCCGTCCCGGTGGATGCCTTTCCCGACCGCAAGGCGCTGGCCGCGCATTGCGAAGCGGCGGTGCGGGCGGGGATGGGCGGGCTGCAGTAAGCCGGGGTTTGGCCCGCCATCACCCCAGAGGGGCGAGTAGGGCCTTGAGCGCGGCGGTGGGGTTGTCCTGCGACCAGATCTCTTCGCCGATGGCGAAGAAATCGGTGACGGGGCCGAATTTTTCCACCAGTTCGGCAGTGAGCGCGCCTTCGGCGACGACGGGCACTTCGATGATTTCCGACCACCATTCGAAGAGGTCGAACTCGGCCCGGCTGCCATCGCCAAGGGGCGTTGTGCCGATGGGGCCGAAGCAGATGTAATCGGCCCCGGCTTCGCCCGCGGTCAGGCCTTCATGGCGGGTGGTGCCGCAATGGGCGCCGATGATGGCATCGGGCATGTCCTTACGGACCTTGCGAACCGAGCGCGCGCCGTCGGTGAGGTGGACGCCGTCAAGGCCCAGCCGTTCAGCCAGAAGGATATGGCGTTCGATCACCACGGCCACGTCGCGGGCATGGGCGACCTGCCGGATGGCATCGCCCGCGCGCAGGATGCGGTCTTCGTCGCGGGTAGCAAGTGCGATGCGCAGGCAGGCGATTTCCGCCCCGTCGAGCACGGCGGCCAGCTGATCCGGCCAAGTGTCAAGGTCCAGCTCGGGCGGGGTGATGAGGTAGATCTGCGGGCGGTCTTGATCGGCCATGCGGGCGCTCCGGGGTGTTTTGGGGTGATTAGCGCAGATTTCCGGCGAAGGCCATGGCGCAGCGGCCTTGCCGTGGGGCAGGGGCGCGCGTATCTGGCGCGGGTATGTCCTAGCCAGAGAGGCCAGAACCCGTGACCGAGATGATCCCGCCCTGTTTCATTCTGGTGCGCCCGCAGATGGGCGAGAATATCGGTGCCGCCGCGCGGGCCATGCTGAATTTCGGGCTGGAACGGATGCGGATCGTGGACCCGCGCGATGGCTGGCCCAACCCCAAGGCGGTGGCCATGGCATCCGGCGCAGGGCGGCTTCTGGATATGGCGGGGCTGTTTGACGATGTGCCGGGGTCGATCGCGGATTGCGATTACGTCTTTGCCACCACGGCACGGTCGCGCGAATTGGTTAAACCCGTGGTCACGCCGGAACGCGCGATGGAGATGACGCGGGCGATGGCGGCTGAGGGGAAGCGGGTGGGCATCCTGCTGGGGCCGGAGCGGGCGGGGCTGGAGAATGAGGATGTGGCGCTGGCCAATGCTATTGTCACGGTGCCGGTGAACCCGGAATTTCCATCGCTGAATCTGGCGCAATGTGCGCTTCTGATCGGGTACGAATGGCGGCGGCAGACCGAGGAGGTGGCCCCCGAGATCATGGGGCTGGCGCGGACGGAATTTGCGAGCCGGCTGGAGGTGGAGCGGCTGTCGGACCATTTCGAGGAGAAGCTGGATCTGGCCGGGTTCTTCTATCCGCCGGACAAGGCCCCGCATATGAAACTGAACCTGCGCAACATGTTCGCGCGGCTGGGGCTGACGCGGGCCGAGGTGCAGACCTTCCACGGGATGCTGCGGCAGATCGCCTATAAGCTGCGCCAGCAGGGTGAGTGAGGCGCTTTTGATGAGCGTTGACCGGGGGTTTCACACCCCCGGACCCCCGTGGGATATTTGGACAGAGAAGAATTGGCAGTTCGGCCGTGGCTCTTGTGGTCGTGGGTTTGGTGAGACGGCGTTGGTCCGGTTTGCCGCAGCCCCTTGAAGGGGGCGGGGGCTGGGCATACCCTCCGCGGCGGAATGAAGGAGACCGCGATGGCAGGCAAGCGCAGCATCTTTGAAGAGGTGGGGCAAGGGGTGGCATCCGCCCCACAGCCGCAGGGGGGCATGATCGCCGCCAAGGCGCAGGGCGCGCGGCGCGGCATTCGACTGTGGCTGGTGGCGCTGTTTTTGCTGGTGGCCACGATGATCGCCGTGGGCGGGATGACGCGGCTGACGGATTCTGGGCTTTCGATCACGGA
>PNND01000335.1 GCA_013824045.1 Rhodobacter sp.
TACCCTGCCCGAGACACGGTCGCTGATCACCAAGACGGCGCGGAATGCCGATGATCTGGTGCCGCCCTTCCGCGAGGCCTTTCTGGCGATTGACGAGAAATGGGCCGATCCGGCGGTGTGGCAGGCGATGCGATCCTCGGCCAGCCCCTATACGGCGGATTTCTATCTGTCGGCGATGGATCTCGAACGGGCATCGGATGGCAGCATCCAGCGCGTGGATGAGAACAAGCGGATCTATCTGTACCTCTTTACCAAGACCTTCCTCATATCGGCGCTGATCACCTTTATCTGCCTGCTGCTGGCCTTCCCCGTGGCGCATCTTCTGGCGACGTTGCCGATGGCAAAGGCGAACCTGTTGATGATCCTTGTGCTGTTGCCGTTCTGGACATCGCTTCTGGTGCGGACGACAAGCTGGATCGTGCTTTTGCAGGGGCAGGGGGTACTGAACGACCTGTTCGTGGCCTTTGGTTTCATCGGTGACGATGGGCGGCTGAAGATGATCTACAATCAGGCTGGAACCATCATCGTGATGACCCATGTGCTTCTCCCGTTCATGATCCTGCCGCTCTATTCGGTGATGCGGGTGATCCCGCCGAGCTATGCCCGTGCGGCGCGCAGCCTTGGGGCGACAAGCTGGACGACGTTCCGGCGCATCTATCTGCCGCAGACGCTGCCGGGGATCGGGGCCGGGGCGCTTTTGGTGTTCATTCTGGCGGTGGGCTATTTCATCACGCCGGCGCTGGTGGGCGGCGCGGATGGGCAGCTGATTTCCAACCTGATCGACTTTCACATGAAGAATTCGAACTGGTCGATGGCGGCGGCTCTGTCTGCGATGCTGCTGGCGGGGGTGCTGGTCCTGTACTGGCTCTATGACCGGCTGATCGGCATCGACAACCTGAAACTCGGCTGAGGATACGCGCATGGCCCTGCCCATCTATGCAAGCCCGCTGGAGCGCCTCTGGCATTACACCTATCTGGTGCTGTGCACGCTGATCTTCATCTTCCTGATTTCGCCTATCCTTGTGGTCATCCCGCTGTCGTTCAACGTGGAGCCCTATTTCACCTTTACCGAGGCGATGCTGCGCTTTGATCCGGCGGGCTATTCGCTGCGCTGGTATGACCTGCTGCTGACCGGCGGGATGCAGGCGCCCGAGGCGCTGCGCGACGGCGCATGGTGGCGGGACATGTGGGAGAATTCCACCTGGGTGCGGGCGGCAAAGAATTCGGTCATCATCGGGTTCTGGGCCACGATCTTTGCCACCGTGCTGGGCACGCTGGCGGCACTGGGCCTGAGCCGCCCGGAAATGCCCTATCGGCGGACGATCATGGCGATCCTGATCAGCCCGATGATCGTGCCGATCATCATCATCGCGACGGGGCTGTTCTTCTTCTACTCCAACCCCTGCTCGATCATCGGCACCGAATGCGGGCGGCTGACCAGCACCTATCTGGGGGTGATCCTTGCCCATACGACGCTGGGGATTCCCTTTGTCATCATCACGGTGACGGCGACGCTGTCGGGGTTTGACCAATCGCTCATCCGTGCGGGGGCAAGCCTTGGCGCCTCGCCGTCGCGGACCTTCTTCAAGGTGGTGATGCCTTTGATCCTGCCGGGTGTGGTGTCGGGGGCGCTGTTTGCCTTTGTCACCTCATTCGACGAGGTGGTGGCGGTGCTGTTCATCGCAGGCCCCGATCAGCAGACGATCCCGCGGCAGATGTGGAACGGCATCCGCGAGGCGATTTCCCCGGCCATTCTGGCGGTGGCGACGATCCTTGTGATCATCTCCATCGGGCTTTTGGCGACGGTGGAACTCTTGCGGCGGCGGTCCGAGCGGTTGCGGGGCGTGACGCCGCAGTAAGCGGGAGTGCGATTTTTCATGCGGAGAAACGGGCGCTGACGCGCCTTGGCGGTGATCAGGGCAATATCTGCAGCCAGACCCAGATGGTACCGATCGACAGCGCCGTGGCGATGAGCACGGTCGAGGCGGCCACGCGCTTGGCCACACCATAGAGATTGGCGAAGAGGAAGGCGTTCACACCGGGGGCCATGGCGGCCGTCATCACTGCCGAGCGCAGGCCTGCGGTATCAAGGCCCAGCACGTAACGGCCCGTAAGGTAGGTCAGCGCCGGGTGCAGGATCAGCGAGCAGGCGCAGAGCATGGCGATGATGCGGAAATCGCCATCGGGGCGGTAGCGCAGGAGCACCCCGCCAAGGCCGAACAGCGCCGTGGGGATGGCGGTGGCCGCGACGAGGCCGACGGCGGACCACGCCACTTGCGGCAAAGGCAGTCCGGTGAGGTTGACGATGAAGCCTGCCGTGATGCCAATGACGAGGGGCTGGGAGAAGATCGCCTTGACGATCTGGCGCAGCAAGGCGGGGCCGGACAGGCCCTGTCCACGCGTGCGGGCCCATTCCATCAGCGCGATGCCGAAACCGTAGAACAGGGGCGAGTGGATCGAGATGATGGCGAAGTTGCCGGCCAGCGACTCGGTTCCATAGGCGCGTTCGGTGATGGGCACGCCGAGCAGGAGGGAGTTGGAGAAGAGCGCCACAAAGCCAATGGCGGTGGCATCCGTCACCGGGCGGCGGAAGAGCCAGATGGCGCCGCTAAAGGCCAGGGCAAAGCTGGCAAAGGCCGCGATGTAGAAGGACAGGAACAGCGCAGGTTGAAAGGTGGCCGACAGGTCCAGCCGGGCAATGGAGGCAAACAGCAGTGTGGGCGCTGCGAAGTTCTGCGCATAGCGCATGAGGCCGTCGACGGCGGCCTCCTCAAACAGCTTGGCGCGGGCGGCGGCATAGCCGAAGCCGATCACGAGGAAGACCGGCAGGATGACATCCAGAAGGGCGTTCATCGGGCGCTATGCCTGATTGTCGTAGGTGATCACCATGCCATCATGGGCGGGGCGGATATAGGGGGGCAGTTCGGCGGTAAGCTCTGCGAAATCAAGGTCGTGGTGCATGTTGGTGATCACGGCGCGGGCAGGCTGCGCGCGGGCGATCCAGCCAAGGGTCATGTCCAGATGGGCATGGGTGGGGTGCGGCTTGCGGCGCAAGGCATCGACAATCCAGCAGTCGAGGCCCGCGAGAATTGGCCAGCTTTCCTCGGGGATGGCGACGGCATCGGGAAGATAGGCGAGGGGGCCGATGCGAAAGCCAAGCGCATCCATGCTGCCATGGTTGGCATAGAAGGGCGTGAATTGCAGCGTGCCGCCTGCGCCATGGATATGGATATCGCCATCTATGGCATTCAGGTCGAGGATGGGCGGATAGGGGCTGCCTGCGGGTTGCACGAAGGCATAGCCGAAGCGGGCGATCAGCGCGTCCTGCGTGGGGCCATCGGCCCAGACGGGCAGGCGGCGGCGGATGTTGAACACGATCTGGCGTAGGTCATCGAGGCCGTGGACATGATCGGCATGGGAATGGGTATAGAGCACAGCATCCAGCGTGCCGATGCCCGCATCGAGCAATTGGTCGCGCATGTCGGGCGTTGTGTCGATCAGCACGCGGGTGGTGCCGTCGCTGGTTTCGCGCTCCACCAGCAAGGAACAGCGGCGGCGGCGGTTCTTGGGGTTGGTGGGGTCGCATTGGCCCCAGTCGCCGCCCGGCGGGCCGAGGCGGGGAACGCCACCCGAGGAGCCGCAGCCGAGGATGGTGAAGCGCAGCGTGGCCATCAGGCGGCCTCTGCGCGGCGTGCGGCGCGGGTGAAGAGGCGATCGAAATTCGTGGTGGTGGCAGCGGCGAAGGCGACATCAGAAAGGCCGAAGAGCTGCGCGCCGGTCTTTGCGGTAAAGGCGGTATAGGCCGGTTCATTGCGTTTGCCGCGATAGGGAATCGGGGCGAGATAGGGGCTGTCTGTTTCCAGCAGAATACGATCAAGGGGCGCGGCGGCGAAGATGTCGCGGAGTTCCTGTGATTTCGGAAAAGTCGCGATGCCGGTCATGGACAGGTAGAAGCCCAGATCCAGCGCGGCCTTGGCCAGCGCCGGGCCGGAGGAGAAGCAGTGCATGACGCAAGAATAGGGCTTGGCGCGGAAGCCTGCGGTCAGGATGGCGGCCATATCCTCATCGGCAGCGCGGGCGTGGATTATGAGGGGCAGGCCCGTTTCCTGCGCGGCGGTGATGTGGATGCGGAGCGAGGTCTTCTGCACCTCGGCCGAGTCGGCGGTGTAGTGATAGTCGAGGCCCGTCTCGCCGATGCCCACGAATTTGGGATGCTGGGACAGGGCGACAAGCTGATCGACGGTGACCAGCGGTTCTTCATGCGCGCTCATCGGATGGGTGCCGGCGGCGTAGAAGACGCCGTCATAGGCTTCGGCAATCGCGCGGACGCGGGGTTCGTTCTTCAGCCGCGTGCAGATCGTGACCATGCGGCGCACGCCTGCGGCGCGGGCGCGGGCGATCACCTCGGGCAGTTCCTGTTCGAAATCGGGGAAATCGAGGTGGCAGTGGCTGTCGACGAGTTCGGGCAGCGGATCGTTTGGCGCGGTGGTCATCAATGCTCACCCATGGGCGAGCGATCCCGCCGTCTCTTCCAGTTTCAGCACCATATCCATGAGAAGCGCGGCAGGGTCAAGGTTGACCGCTTTGCCACGCCGCGCACGTTGAGCGAGGGTTTGGGCGATATCGGCCCAGTGGCGGGCAGCATCGGGTGCAGCGGACAGGCGGGTGATCAGCGCGGCCTCGCCCGGTGCGGCCTCGGGCGGCAGGTGGCGGGTGGCGGCGGCGCGGGCAAGGCGGGTGAGGAAGAGGTCGATCAGGGTAAGGATGAGGTCGAATTGCTGTTCGGCCCCGCGGCCCGCCCCGGTTTCGGCCAGCGCGAGCAGGCGGGGGCGATCCAGCCGGGGCAGGGTGGAGAAGAGGGCGATGAGGGTGGCATAAAGCTTGAGCCCATCAAGATTGGTCAGGCGGAAGGCTTCGCCGACCGAGCCGCCCGCCAGTTCGGCAAGGGGTTGGGTCTGATCCGGCGCGACCTCGCCCCCCGCCTGTGTCAGGGCCTGAGCCAGCGCGCCGGGGGACAGCGGGGTAAGGCGCAATTCGCGGCAGCGCGAGCGGATGGTGGGCAGCAGGCGGTAGGGTTGATGGGCGATGAGGAAGAAGGTGGCCCCTGCGGGCGGTTCTTCCAGCAGCTTGAGCAGCGCGTTGGCGGCGCTGGGGTTCATGTCATCGGCGGCGTCTATGATCGCGGCGCGGCGGCCCCCATCGGCGGCGGAGAGGGTGAAGAAGGATTTCATCCGGCGGACCTCATCCACCGTGATGTCCTGTTTCAGGCGCGCGGCCTTTTCATCCCACGGGCGGCGCAGCAGGAACAGGCGCGGTTCGGCCAGCGCGCGCATGCGGCGGGCGAGCGGGTCGTCCTCGGGCGTGTCGAGTGTCATGGGGGGCGGCGGCGCGCCGAACAGGCCGCCATCATCGGCAGGGGCGGCCAGCAGGAAGCGGGCAAGGCGCCAAGCGAGCGTGGCCTTGCCCACGCCGCGCGGGCCGGTGATGAGCCAGCCGTGATGCATCCGCCCGCCATTGAAGGCCGAAAGAAACGCCGCCTCGGCCCCGTCATGCCCGAAGAGGCGTGGGGTTTCGCGCGGATGCGGGGCGCCTTCGATACGGTCGGGTTCTGGGATGTCTTCGGGGGCGGTGACGGCCATGGTCAGCCCATATCCGCCAGAACGGTGCGCAGGATATCGGCGGCCACGGCTTCGGGTGTAAGCGCGCCGTCGATGGTGCGAAAGCGGGGATGCTCTGCGGCAAGCGCAAGAAAGCCCGCGCGCATCTGGATTTGGGTTTGCAGGCCCATATCCTCGAACCGCAGTTCGGTTCCGGCCCGGGCGCGGGCGCGCGACAGACCGATGGCGGGGTCAATGTCGACAAGGATCGTCAGGTCGGGTTCGGTGGCGATCATCAGATCGTGCAGGCGGTTCACCGTGGCGACAAGATCGCCGCGCGTGATGCCCTGATAGATGCGGGTGCTGTCGGCAAAGCGGTCGGTGATGACGATCTCGCCCCGCGCCAATGCCGGGCGGATGGTCTTTTCCAGATGGTCACGGCGGGCGGCGGTGAAGAGCAGAATCTCAGTTTCCGGCGACCAGCGGTCGGGATCACCTTCCAGCACAAGGCGGCGGATTTCTTCGGCCCCGGTAGAGCCGCCCGGTTCGCGGGTGAGGGTGACCGTGTGGCCCTGTGCGCGCAGCGCGTCGGCAAGTAGCCGGGCCTGCGTCGATTTGCCGGAACCGTCGATGCCTTCAAAGCTGATGAAGCGGCCTGCCATCAAGAGGCGGGGGCGGCATCGCCTGCGCCCTGACCCGACAGGTATTGCTGCATCAGGCGCTGGGCGGCGGTGGAAAGCCGCTTGGTAAAACCGCCTGCGGCGACATCGGTTTCGGCCACAAGCGGGATGCGGGCATCGGGCAGATCGGGGACATGGACGATCAGTTCCGCCAGTTGCTGGCCCGCCGTGATGGGGGCCTGCACTGGGCCGGTATAGATCACCTCGGCGCTGACTGTGTCCTGCACCTGGGCTGGCACCAAAAGCCGCACATCTTCGGCGGGGACCAGACCGACCGTTTCGGCCGCACCCAGCCAGACCGGTGCTTCGGTCACCCGGGCGCCTGCCTTGACGATGGTCTTTTCGGTGAACTGGCGGAAGGCCCAATTCACGATCGCCTCGGATTCCTCGGCGCGGGCCTTGTCGGATTCGAGGCCGGTGATGACAAAGATCACCCGGCGGTCACCCATGACGGCAGAGCCCACAAGGCCATAGCCCGCCTCGGAGGTGTGCCCGGTCTTGAGCCCGTCAGCGCGCCAGTCAGAGGCCGCAATGCGCAGGAGCGGGTTGCGGTTGCTGGCATTGGCGGGCGCGCGGTCGAGGTAGTTGAATTCGGTTTCGGCAAAGATCGGATAGTATTCAGGGAATTCGCTGATCAGCCGCTTGGCGAGGATGCCCAGATCGCGCATCGACTGGCGATGGCCATCGGCGGGCCAGCCGGAGGAATTCTTGAACACCGAATTCGTCATCCCCAGCGCTTGAGCGCGTTTCGTCATCTCTTCCGAGAATTTCTCTTCCGATCCTGCCAGACCTTCGGCCACCACCACACAGGCATCATTGCCGGAGTTGATGATCATGCCGCGGATCAGGTCGATGGCGGTGGGGCGGTCGGTTTCATTGAGAAACATCGTCGATCCCCCCATCGCCTTGGCGCGGGAGGACACGGAGAAGGTGGTTTCCGGCGAGACGCGGCCATCGCGCAGCGCCTCGAACAGCATGTTGATCGTCATCAGCTTGGACATCGAGGCCGGTGGAAGGGCGATGTCGGCGTTCTTGTCCAGAAGGACCGTCTGCGTCGTCATGTCATAAACCCATGCCGCCGTGGCGCGGGTCTCAAAAGCGCGGGCGGGCAGGGCCGCCACCAGCAGCAGGGCGGCCAGAGCGACGGTGCGGCGCAGGGTGATCATCCGGGTTCGTCCTTTCGGCTGGGCGTGTTTAGCGTCCGGTGGCATAGGCGTCGGTAAAGCCAAGCCCTTTGACCTTGGCCAGAAGGGCCGCGCGGTCACCGCTGCCGGTGGCAGTCACGCTCCACCAGGTTTTGCCTTGGGTGGTTTCCTTGCGCGAGGCGGCGCTTATCCCGGCCTTCTGGAGGGTTTCTACGGCGCGGTTTGCGTTCGCCTCGACCGAGAAGATGCCGATCTGAATGGTGATGTTGCCTGCCACTGCCGGGGTGGCGGCAGGGGCGGGGGCTGCGGCCGGGGCAGTGGCCGAGATGGACGGGGCGGGCGGCGTGACGGGGGCTGCGCCTTCAACCTCATCCAGCGCGGTGGTGGCAACGGCGGCGATGTCAGCAGGGCTTGTCGCGGTATCGGTCGGGGGTGCGTCTTCCGCTTCGGCCTCGGCGGTGACGGTTTCATTCGCATCCAGCAGCGGCTTGGCGGCGTCCGTTTCCGGGGCCACCTCTTCTCGGCGCAGCGCGGTGACGCTGATTTCGGCGGGCTGGCCGGCCAAAAGACCCAGAGCCTCGGCCGCGTCGGACGAGATTTGCAGTTTCGGGCCGGGATTGAAGGCCTCGCGCTTGAACAGAGCGCCGATGACGAATTTGCCATTGGCCGGATTGCGCAGGATCACCCGTTCCGGATCGATCGCATCGGGCGAGGCCACCCAGACACCGCCCAGCGAGGGCCGCCCGTCCCACAGCGCCTGATCGGTGACCTGAAACACCTCGGGTGCTTCCACATCGCGATCGACCAGCGTGACCGAGCGCGCCGGCGCAGCGGCTTCGCTGTCTTCGCCAGCAGGATTGCGGGCGAAGGGATTCTGTCCGGGCTGGCATGCTGCCAGCACCGTCGCTGCGGAAAGAAGAAGCGCCAGCCGCGCCTTCGGATGACCTGCCATGTTCAGCCCCATTTCCGCACGTTCACCGCGCGCGTTTCAGCCCGGATGCGGGCCTGTCATTTGTTGTTCCTGCCCTGTCGGCGGGAATTCACCCGCGCGACGCGCAAATCATACAGGCTGGCCTTGCGAGAGGGAAGGGTGGGGGTGGCCGATGGGCGGATTTCTCACGGCATCGTGGCCTTTGGGAATCGGCACGGCACAGGCGGGCCTAGGCAGCGGTCGGCTGCAGTGTCCCATCCTCGCCCCGCGCCGTGCTGACAAAGGCAGGTGCTGGACGAGCCAGACGAAAAGTGATTAGAACAGCGCGCCCGGCGGAATGGCGGGCGAGGCGGTGCAAGACAAGCGCCAGCTTCGCCGCAGCATAAGACCGACGGTTAGGAAGTGTGGCCGAGTGGTTTAAGGCTCTAGTCTTGAAAACTAGCGTGCGGGGAACCGTACCGTGGGTTCGAATCCCACCGCTTCCGCCACTTCACTCTCTGAATGGGCACTGCCTTTCTGCTATCATGCGCTGCGGTCCTTGAGGGTGGGGTCATCCAGATCGGCCACGCCCGCCACGAGCACGTCGTAAAGTCGCTTGATGCGCTGATCCGCCTCGGTCGCCCGTCTGGCGAGATCGGCTGCAACGGCGCGCTGGCGGGCGCTGCGGTCCTGTCGCGCGGTCGAGGATCGCCGGGACCGGTATGAGCACCACATCGCTTTCCGGGTTCATGGCCTTGGATTTGGCGCGCCTGTTGAATTCATGCTCGCCGATATGGCTGCGGCGGGTCAGGGCGCGGTGGACCTGGCCGATCCCCCAGCGCCCGCCGTCGCGGGTGAAGATCCGGTTGCGGTTGAGGTGGCTCACGATGTTCTTGACGCCCGTCTCGAACCCGGGGCCACAGCCTTCCAGCACCAGGCGATCGATCCGCCGCACGGTTTCGGCATGGAGCGGGTCGATCTCTAGCTTCTTCTTGACCTTGGCCCCGCGAGTTTCGGCCGCGACGGTGAGGTTGCCGATGGGCGGCCGCGCGCCGTTTTGGAAACTCTGCCTCGCGTTTTCCTGCAAGGCGCGCGTCAGGTGCTTTCCTGCCTTGCGGCCGGCGCGACACCCGGCGCGGTCAGCCAAAGACCAGACCACCGTCGACGACAAGGTTTTGTCCCGTCACGGCCCTTGCCCATGGCGATGCGAAGAACAGCACGGCATCGGCAAGGTCCTCGGGCGTCGTGACACGCCCCAGCGGGGTCTGGGCGGCGACGATGTCAAACACCGCCGCGGGCGTTGCGCGGCTGGCATCGGTCGTGCGCAGCAGGCCACCGGACACCATGTTGACGTTCACCCCCATCGGTCCCAGTTCCTTGGCCGCCGTGCGAGTCAGGGCAAGCAGCGCCCCCTTGGCGGCGGTGTAGTCGTGATAGGGAACGACGGGGTTTTGCAACAGGTTGGTCCCGATGGTGATCATCCGTCCGAAGCCCTGCGCTTGCCAATGCGGGCGGAGGGCCTGAAGGCAGTTCAGAGCGCCGCCCACGGCGGTTTGGGCCTGCGCTGCGATCTCGTCCCAGGTCAGGCGGTCCAGTTGTGACCGCGCCTCGCCATTGAACGAGAAATCCGCCAGCGCGTTGTGCACAAGCACATCCGGTCTGCCGAGGGTGCGAGTGATTTCGGCCATCATCGCAGCGACCTGCGCGGCGTTGGTCACATCCGCGCGAAAGGCCGCCGCCCGGGGACCGAGCGACGCCGCCAGCGCGTCTGCCTCGGTCTTGCTGTGGCGGTAGTTGATGGCGACCCGCGCCCCTTCGCGGGCGAAAGCGCGGACGATCGCCGCGCCAAGGCCGCGGCCTCCGCCGGTGACGAGGACGGTCAGGTCTGAAAGCGGACGGGTCATCTGGTGGATCCTTCGAAAAACGTGTGAAAATGGTGGGTCGGGCCATGGCCCTGACCAACGGTCAGGGCATCCGCAGTCGCGATGGCGCGGGCGACATAGGCCTTGGCCGCAGTGGCGGCCTCAGCCAGCGGCATGCTTTGGCCGAGGCGGGTCGCAAGGGCAGAGGATAGGGTGCATCCGGTGCCATGGGTGCGGTGCGTCGCATGGCGCGGGCCGTGCAGCCAGAGCATGCCCTCTGCTGTAGCCAACAGATCGGGGCAGGCGCCGCCCGGCAGATGACCGCCCTTCAGCAGCACAGCCTTTGGCCCGAGGTCCAGAAGCGCGCGCGCCTGTTCTTCCATCCCCGTTTCCGACGTGGCCTCGGCCCGGCCCAGAAGATCCGCCGCTTCCGGCAGGTTCGGGGTGATGACGCTTGCCATCCCCAGCGCGTCGCGCAGGGCCGTGACGGCCTCGGCCCGCAGCAGGCGATCACCGCCCTTCGCGACCATGACAGGGTCAAGCACCACGGGCACATCAAGCCCGGCCAGCGCCGCGAAGACGGTCGCGACCATCTCGGATGTGCCCAGCATGCCGATCTTCACGGCATCGATGCGGATGTCGGCGCGCAGGGCCGCGATCTGTTGCGCCACGAAGGCGGGTTCGATCATCTGCACGCCGGTCACGCCTTGGGTGTTCTGCGCCGTGAGGGCGGTGATGGCGGCCATTGCATAGCCGCCATTGGCCGAAATCGCCTTGATATCGGCCTGAATGCCCGCGCCGCCCGAAGGATCGGACCCGGCTATGGACAGGATGTTTGGAATCATGACGCGTTCCATTCCGCAAGAAGCGCTGCGGTTGCGGCCTGCGGGTCCGGCGCGCGCGTGACAGCCGAGACGACGGCCAGACCGACCGCCCCTACGGCCCGTACCGCGCGGGCATCCCCGGGACCGATGCCACCGATGGCATAGGTCGGCAGCCGTGCCGCCGCGACGATGGCCGCCAGCCCGTCAAGGCCGATGGGCGCGGCGTGATCGGGCTTCGTCGCGGTGGCGCGGATCGGCCCCGCGCCAATGTAATCGACCCCGGGCGGAATGCGCCGCGCCTGATCCACGGTTTCGATTGACAGGCCCAGCAGCATCCCCTGCGGCAGGCGGCGGCGAACCTCATCCACGTCGCCATCACTCTGGCCGATATGCAGACCATGCGCCCCCGTTCGAAGGGCGACCTCGATCCGATCGTTCACGATCAGCCTTGCCCCGAATGCCGCGATGCGGTGCAGAAGCTGGGCCACAAGGGCCGCGATCTCGGCATCCGTCGCGCGCTTGTCGCGGACCTGGATCAGCCCCGCCCCGCCGCGCGCCGCGGCAAGCGCCTGTTCGGCAACGGGCAGGGGCGCGTCGGGATCCGTGATGACATAGAC
>PNND01000313.1 GCA_013824045.1 Rhodobacter sp.
TTCCGCCGGGGCCGCGCCCAAAAGGGCTGGTGGAGCGGTTCGGGGCGTGGCTGGGCGAGAACTGGGTCTATGCGGTTTCCGGCGTGTCGCTGGCGCTGGCTGGTGTGTTTCTGGTGCAATACGGGATGGAGCGGGGGTTCTTGCCGCCTGCCTTGCGAGTGCTGGCGGGGATCGGGTTTGGCCTTGGCCTGATCTATGCGGGTGAGCGGGTGCGGCGGCGGTTTGGCGATGGCGAGGAGTCGTCGACTGCCTATCTGCCGTCGGTGTTTTCCGGGGCGGGGCTGGTGTCTGTCTTTGCCGCCGTGCTGGCGGCGCGGCAGATGTATGGGCTGATCGGACCGGAGGTGACATTCGCGGCGCTGGTGGCGACGGCAGGGGGTGCGATCCTGCTGGGCTGGTTCCATGGGCCGCTGCTGGCGGCGCTGGGGTTGGCGGGGGCGACGCTGTCGCCTTTCGTGGTGGGCGGCAATGCCGACAGCGTGGACTGGTTGCAGGGCTATTTCCTGCTGGTCGCGGCGGTGGGGCTGGCGGTGGATGCGATGCGGCGCTGGGCTTGGGTTTCCGGGCTGGCGGTGGGGCTGGCGCTGGCGGCGGGGCTGATGCTGTTGGCCGGTGGAGGCACGGTCGCGGCGTTCCAGATGGCAGTGACGGTGCTGGTGGTTCTTGCCGTAGGCATTCCGGCGCTGCGGCTGTTCCCGGATCACGCGGGGCCGACGGTTCTGGCTGTTTCGCTGATCCAGAAGGGCGGGGGGCGGCCGATTTTCCCGGTGTTGCTGGCATGGGCGACGGTGGCGGTGGCGGTGGCCGTGCTGGTGCTGATGCTGCCAGCGCCGGGATGGGGTTTGCTGCCCTTTGTCCTGCTGGCGGGGCTTGGGATCGGGCTGGCCTTGTGGACCGGGCAGGCGCCGGGGCTGCATGACCTGCCCCTGGTGCCGGCAGTGGGCTTTGTGGCGTTGGTGGCCTTTGCGCCGGAGCAGGGGAGCGATCTGTTCTGGCAGTTTTCGGATGCGGCGATTGATCTGCGCCCGCCGGAGACGGCGGCGCCGTGGACGGTGACGTGGCTGATGCTGCTGGCGGCGGGGCTGTCCGTTGCGCTGGCGTTCAGGGCGATGCGGGGGGCGGCGCATCCGGTGATCCTGTCGATTGCGGCGGCGCTGGCGGCGCCCATGACAGCGCTGGTGCTGGAATTGACTTGGCCGGTCACGGCAGTTGTCGGGGCCTATCCTTGGGCGTTGCAGGTGATGGCGCTGGCGGCGTTGATGGTGGCGCTGGCGGTCCAGTTTGCGCGCACTGACGCGGGGGAGTTGCGGCGGGCGGCGCATTTCACGCTGTCAGCGCTGGCCTTGATCGCGCTGGCGCTGTTCCTGATCCTGTCGCATGCGGCGCTGTCTTTGGGGCTGGCGGTGCTGGTCGCCGTGGCGGCGGCGCTGGACCGACGGCTGCGGCTGCCCGAGATGGCGCTGGCGGTGCAGGCGGGGGTGATGCTGCTGGGCTGGCGGATGGCGGTGGATCCGGGGATCTTGTGGGCCTTTGACGCGCCGTTGATGGCGGCAGTGGCGGCTTATGTCGGGCCTTTGATCGGGCTGGGGGCGGCGTTGTGGCTGCTGCCGCGCGAGGGGCGCGATGCGGCGCGGGCCTTTGTGGAAAGCGGCATCGCGCTGGCGCTGGTGCTGCTGGCGGATGTGCTGATCTTTCGCTGGTTGGCGGGGGACATGGGCGGTATGCCGCCCGAGGCGCATTGGTCGGTTGCCTTGTTGGCACTGCCTTGGCTGGTGATGGCGCTGGTGCAGCTTTACCGGGTGAAGCTGGGCGGGCGGCTGGCGGTGCTGCGTTATGGGCTGGCGGGGGTGGCCGGGGCGATCTGGGGGCTGGGGATGCTGGTCACTGTAACGCTGCTGAACCCGCTGTTCGGGTTTGATCCGGTGCGGGGGCCGCTGGTGGTGGACAGCCTGTTCGTGGCCTATGGGCTGGCGGGCGGGGTGATCCTGTTGGCACGGCGCTGGCTGGGGCATTTGCCCTTGTGGTTGCGGCGGGGGATGGATGGGATTGGTGCCGCGCTGGTGGCGCTGTATGCCGGGTTGGAGATCCGGCGCTTCTGGCGGGGGGATGACCTGTCGGTGCCGGGGACGAGCCAGCCGGAACTGTATTCCTATACCATCGCGCTGCTGATCGTGGGGGCGGTGCTGCTATGGCAAGCGATTGCGCGGAACTCGGTTGGTTTGCGGCGGGTGGCGCTGGCGCTGATCGGGGTGACGGTGGCGAAGGTGTTTCTGGTCGATGCGGCGGGCTTGTCGGGGTTGATGCGGGTGTTTTCCTTCCTTGCGCTGGGGCTGTCGCTGGCGGGGCTGGCATGGCTGAACCGCTGGGCGGCAACACGGGGGGCGAGTTGACGCGGCGCACTGGACCCTTTGGCGGCGCGCGTCTATAACGCGCGCCATGATGCAGATATTCGCGATAGATGCCCGAATTAGTTGCCCGGCGCGCTGACCAGCCGCCGGGAGAGCTGCCTATCGCCTGCGGCGCTGTGATCGGTGCCGCGACCCTGCCCAGATGATCGCAAGGACAGACGCCCATGTGCGCCGACACGACGACCACGCCTGACTATCGTTCCACCGTTTTCCTGCCCGAAACCGAGTTTCCCATGCGCGCGGGCCTGCCGCAGCGCGAGCCTGACTGGCTTGAGCGCTGGGCGCGGATCGGGATTTATGACCGGCTGCGGGAAAAGCAGGGCCGGGTGCCCTTTGTGCTGCATGATGGCCCTCCTTACGCCAACGGGCATCTGCATATCGGGCACGCGCTGAACAAGATTCTGAAGGATTTCATCGTGCGGTCGCAGCAGATGCTGGGGCGCGATGCGCGCTATGTGCCGGGCTGGGATTGCCACGGGCTGCCCATCGAATGGAAGATCGAGGAACAGTACCGCGCCAAGGGATTGAACAAGGATGACGTCGACGTGGTGGCCTTCCGTCAGGAATGCCGCCGCTTTGCCGAAGGCTGGATTGATGTGCAGCGCGAGGAGTTCAAGCGGCTGGGCGTGACCGGCAACTGGGCCGATCCGTATCTGACGATGGATTACCACGCGGAAGCCGTGATCGCGGATGAGTTCATGAAATTCGTGATGAACGGGTCGCTTTATCAGGGGTCGAAGCCCGTGATGTGGTCGCCGGTGGAAAAGACCGCGCTGGCCGAGGCGGAGGTGGAGTATCACGATCACACCAGCCATACGATCTGGGTGAAGTTCCCGGTCGTGTCGGCGGGGGATGCGCTGTTCACCAAGACGCGTACGGATGTGGTGATCTGGACCACGACGCCCTGGACCATCCCGCAGAACCGGGCGATCAGCTTCGGGCCTGAGATCGGTTACGGGCTGTATGAGATCATCGGGCGGCCTGCGGACAGCACGGCGACCATCGGGCAGCGGTTGATCTTGGCGGACAAGCTGGCCGAGGCGGTGTTCACGCAGGCCAAGCTGGCGGGGCCGGAGTTTGTGCGGCGGCTGTGCGATGTGGCGGCGGCGGACCTTGGCACGATGGTTTGTGCGCATCCATTCCGGGGCGTGGAAGGCGGTTTGGCCGAGTGGGACTTCGACGTGCCGATGCTGCCCGGCGACCATGTGACCGATGATGCGGGCACGGGGTTTGTGCATACCGCGCCAAGCCATGGCGATGACGACTATCAGATGGGCCTGAAGTTCGGGCTGCCGATGACCTATAATGTCGAACCCGATGGCAGCTATCGCACGGACCTGCCGCTGTTCGGCGGGCAGGCGATCCTGACGGCGGAGGGCAAGGAAGGCCCGGCCAATGTGAGCGTCATCAAGCAGTTGGCCTATTCGGGGGCGCTGTTTGCCAAGGGCAAGCTGAAGCATTCCTATCCGCATTCGTGGCGGTCGAAGGCGCCGCTGATCTATCGCAACACGCCGCAATGGTTTGTGGCGATTGATCGGGTGCTGGAGGATGGCATGTCCACCTATGGCGATACGATCCGGCAGCGGGCGCTGAATTCCATCAACCAGTTGGTGGAGTGGACGCCGGTGACTGGGCGCAACCGTCTGCATTCGATGATCGAGGCGCGGCCGGATTGGGTGTTGTCGCGCCAGCGCGCATGGGGCGTGCCGCTGACCTGTTTCATCAAGAAGGGGGCCAAGCCCACGGATGGCGATTACTTGCTGCGCAATGCGGAGGTGAACACCCGCATCAAGGCGGCGTTTGAGGCCGAGGGCGCGGATGTCTGGTATGTGGACGGGTTCAAGGAGCGCGTGCTTTCGGGCATCGTGAACCCCGAGGACTATGGTCAAGTCTTTGACGTGCTGGATGTGTGGTTCGATAGCGGGTCCACCCATGCCTTCGTGCTGCGCGACCGGGCGGATGGGGCACCGGACGGGATTGCCGATCTGTATCTGGAAGGCACCGACCAGCATCGCGGGTGGTTCCATTCATCGATGCTGCAGGCCTGTGGAACCAAGGGGCGCGCGCCTTATCGGGGTGTGGTCACGCATGGCTTCACGCTGGACGAGAAGGGCATGAAGATGTCCAAATCGCTTGGCAACACGGTGGCCCCGCAAGAGGTGATCGGGGAATATGGGGCCGATATCCTGCGGCTGTGGGTGGCGCAGTCGGATTATACGATCGACCTGCGGATCGGGAAGGAAATCCTGAAAGGGGTGGCCGACAGCTATCGCCGGTTGCGCAACACGCTGCGCTATATGCTGGGCGCGCTGAAGGACTTTTCCGAGGCCGAGCGGGTGGATATCGCGGATATGCCCGAGGGCGAGCGGTTCATCCTGCACCGCCTGGCCGAGTTGGACGTCGAGGTGCGCGAAGGCTATGCCCGATATGATTTCCAAGGCGTGTTCCAGAAGCTGTTCACCTTTGCCACTACGGATCTGAGCGCGGTCTACTTCGATATCCGCAAGGACGTGCTCTATTGCGATGCGCCGACGTCGCTGCGGCGGCGGGCCTGCCGGACGGTGCTGGATATCCTGTTCCATCGCCTGACGATCTGGCTGGCGCCGGTTCTGGTGTTTACCATGGAAGAGGTCTGGCTGGAGCGGTTCCCCGGCGAGGGGTCATCGGTGCATCTGATGGACTTCCCCGAAACGCCGAAAGCGTGGCTGGATCAGGAGCTTGCCGCGACATGGGTGGCGCTGCGCGATGCGCGGCGGGTGGTGACGGGCGCGCTGGAGGTGCAGCGGACGGCAAAGGTGATCGGGTCCAGCCTTGAGGCGGCCCCGCAGGTCTTTGTCAGCCCGGCGCTGGCGGCGCTGTTGGGGCAGGTGGATTTTGCCGATCTGTGCATCACCAGCGGGATCAGCGTGACCAGTGATCCGGCACCTGATGGGGCATTCACGCTGGCCGATGTGCCGGGGGTGGCGGTGGTGTTCCAGCCTGCCGTGGGGCAGAAGTGCGAACGGTGCTGGCAGATTTTGCCGGATGTGGGCACGCACAAGCACCCGGCGACGTGCCAGCGGTGTAATGACGCCCTCGGATGAGGGGATCGCGGCGGTCCTGACGGACCTAGCGCTGCGGCGGGGCAGGGGGAAGACCTTCTGCCCTTCCGAGGCGGCCAAGGCGCTATCGTCGGACTGGCGGCCCTTGATGGCCGAGGTGCGGCGGGTGGCGGCGGGGCACGCGCATGTGGTGGCCACGCAGAAAGGCGTGCCGGTTGATCCGGTCACGGCGCGGGGGCCGATCCGGTTGGGGTTACGGTAGGCTGTGCGCTGGGTGCGGACTCTACTGCCAGATCATTCACGCGATAGGGCCAAGGGCGCGAAATGCCGCGTTCCGGCTTGCCCTTGGGGGCCGGGGGGATTAGCCGTTTTGTAACGGTTATATGACAGGTGCCCGGTGACATTCGGCGTCTTTATGGCGGTTCTGGCGGCGGCGTTCCTGCATGCGCTGTGGAATGCGCTGATCAAGGTGGGCACTTCCAAGGCGGGCGGGATGGTGATCCTGTCGATTGCCGAGATCCCTATCGGGTTGACCATCGCGCTGTTCTGCCCTTGGCCCAACCCGGAGGTGTGGTGGTGGGTGCTGGCATCGGGCTGCACGCATTTCTGCTATAAGTCATTCCTTGTGTTCGCCTATGAGCGCGGCGATCTGAGCCGGGTCTATCCCATCGCGCGGGGGGCGGCACCGATGGTGGTGGCGCTGGTGGGGGCGTTCACGCTGGCCGATGCGATATCGGGGCAGGAATATCTGGGGATTGCGGTGCTGGGCGCGGGCATCCTGTTGATGGCGCGGGGGGTGTTCACGCAGGCCGAGGATCGGCGGCTGTTGCCTTTTGCGCTGGGGTCGGCCTGTGCGACGGCGACCTATACGATGATCGACGGGCTGGGCGCGCGGGTGTCGGGCGATGCGGTGGCCTATGTGGCCTGGGTGTTTGTGGCGGATGGGCTGATCTTTACCACGGGGATGCTGCTCTGGAAGGGCGTGGATGTGATCCCGCGGGACCGCAAGGCTTGGGGGTTGGCGACGGTCGCCTCGGCCGCGTCTTACGGGGCCTATGCGGTGTCGGTCTGGGCGATGACGGTGGCACCGCTGGCGGTGGTGGCCGCGCTGCGGGAGACGTCGATCCTGTTTGCGGTGCTGATCGGCTGGCTGGTCTTCGGCGAGAAGATGGGGACGGAGAAGGCGATTGCGTCGATCGTGATCGTGCTGGGGGTGGTGCTGACGCGGCTATAGCTGCCCGCGTCAGGTGACGCGGTTCACGCTGCGGTCGGGGATGATCTGCTGGGCGATACCCGCGAAGGTGAGGTAGAGCGAGGTGATCACCAGCCCCCAATGCGCCCAGCTTTGCGGGTAGAAATCGACCCAAGCCGCCCAGCCCGCGAAGAAGACCCAGCCCAGTGCCATGGGCAGCGTGACATAACGCCAGCGTTCGGTGCGGACGGGGTGGACGAATTTCAGGTTGGTGAACATCCCCACGGTCAGCGCGACCACCACGATCAGGCTGATCCACCAGACCGGGCTGAGCGCGAAGAGGACGAGGATCACCATGTTCCAGCAGGCGGGGAAGCCAGCAAAGGATTTATCCTTTGTCTTCATCCGCGTGTCGGAGAAATAGACGACCGAGCCGTAGACGATGGCGATGATGGCGAACCAGCCGGTCCATCCGGGCAGCAGGCCGGATTTGAACAGGGCATAGGCGGGGATGAAGACGTAGGTCAGGTAATCGACGATCAGGTCCATCAGGACGCCGTCATAGGTGGGCCAGTTCTTTGTCACGTCATAACGGCGGGCGAGGGGGCCGTCGATACCATCAACCAGCAGGGCCACGACGAGCCAGAGGAACATCAGGCTCCACTGTTCCTGCACGGCGGCGAGCATGGCGAACATCGACAGGACAGCACCAGTCGCGGTGAGGAGATGCACGCCAAGGGCTTTGAAACGAATATCCATCGCTTTGGTTTGCCCCGAAAATCGCCCTCGTGCAATTCCTGTCAGGCGCGGGGATGCGCCTTTTCGTAGACTTCCATCAATCGTGATGCATCGACGGCAGTATATGCCTGCGTTGTGGACAGGGAGGCATGGCCGAGCAGTTCCTGGATCGCGCGCAGGTCGCCGCCTGCGGAGAGGAGATGCGTGGCGAAGCTGTGCCGCAGCGCGTGGGGGGTGGCGGTGGCGGGCAGGCCAAGCTGGAGGCGGGTTTTTTCCATCACCAGCGCGATGAGGCGGGGGTTCAGGGGGCCACCGCGTGCGCCCCGGAATAGGGGTGCGTTGCGGGACAGGTCATAGGGGCAAAGGCGGGCGTAGTGCGCCACGGCGGCGCGGGCGGCGGGCAGGACAGGGACGAGGCGGGTTTTGTCGCCCTTGCCGGTGATGCGGAGAGTATCGGGCAGCGGATGGTCGGCCCCGGTGAGACCCAGCGCCTCGGATATCCGCAACCCGCAGCCGTAGAGGAGGGTAACGACGGCGGTATCGCGGGCAGCGATCCAGTCTTCGCGGGACTGATCGCCGACGGTATCCAGCATCGCCCGCGCGCCGTCTTCGGACAAGGGGCGGGGGAGTTTGCGGCGGAATTTCGGGCCGCGCGTGGAGAGGATGGCGGTGGCGTCTGCCCCGTCACGATCCGCCAGCCATGCGGTGAAGCCTTTGACGGCGGAAAGCGCGCGGGCGAGCGAGCGGGCCGACAGGCCGCGCCCGCGTTCATGGGCCATCCAGGCGCGGATGTCTTGGATGGCGAGGGTGGTCAGCGCCGCCGTGCCCTCGGCCCCGCCGCGATGGGCGGCGAGGAAGGCGAGGTAGCCCGCCACGTCGCGGCCATAAGCGGTGATGGTGTTGGCGGCGGCCCCATCCAGCGCGCGCAGATGGGTTAACCAACGGTCCAGCGCTTCGCGCTGCTGCGGCGAGATCAGGGTTGTCATGACAGCCAGCGGCGCATGGTCCGTTCGAAGACCCCGGCGAAGAAGGCCAGAAGGTCGGTGCCGTGGGTGGGTTTGAACTGATGCGGGTCTTCAGCGCCGAAGACCAGCATGCCGGGCAGGCGGCCTGCGCCGAAATCAAGGCGCATCAACGCTTCGGACCGGATCCAGCCAGCGCGTTCGCCATAGAGGGCGTCATTGTCGGGCTGGACCTGCCGCAGGACGACCGGGCGCAGGGGGACGTTGCGGCCCCCGGCGAGGTAGTCGGTGACGAAGCCGGGTTCGGCCACAAACAGCACATCGCCCAGCTTGCGCAGGAGGGCGGGGCTGTCTTCGGGCTGGACGGATTCCAGCACCAGCCGCACGCATTCGACGCGCAGGGTTCCGGCCACATCGGTGGCGAGGGTTTTCAGGAAATCCTCAAAGCTGAGCGGGTCGAGCATCTGGAGGATGGCGCGGTGCACCTGATTGGTGCCTGCGAGGTTTTCGTAGGCGGCGGCGATGACGGAGCGGTGGGTGTCTTCCAGCCGATCCAGCCGCGCCTCTAGCCGTTCCATCGCGATGCCGCGCAGATCGACGATGTTCGATCCCATCGCGCGTTCATTCGCGGCGATGAGCGCGTTCATCACATCGCGGTCTTCCAGCAGCAATTCCGGCTCTGACAGGAGCCGGTCGCGCAAATCAGGTTCGATCATTGGTGGTACTGCCCGGTAATCTTGTGGTTGTTCTTGGTGATTTGCCGGGCAGTATAACAGGTTTTCAGAGGATCTTCTGCCCCGTTTTTGCCCAATCCTTCATGAACTGATCCAGCCCCTTGTCGGTAAGGACATGGGAGGCCATCGCCTTGATCACCGAAGGGGGCGCGGTCATCACATCGGCGCCGATCAGGGCGCATTGGGTGACGTGGTTGGCGGTGCGGATGGAGGCGGCGAGGATCTGGGTTTCGAACCCGTAATTGTCATAGACCTGGCGGATGTCGCCGATCAGTTCCAGACCATCGAGGTTGATATCATCCAGACGCCCGATGAAGGGGGAGATGAAGGTCGCGCCCGCTTTGGCGGCCAGAAGGGCCTGATTGGCCGAGAAGCAGAGGGTGACGTTGACCATTTTGCCTTCGCCCGAGAGCACTTTGCAGGTTTTCAGGCCGTCCCATGTCAGCGGCACCTTGACGGCGATGTTCGGGGCGATTTCCGCCAGTTTGCGGCCTTCGGCGATCATGTCTTCGGCGTTCAGCGCCACCACCTCGGCCGAGACGGGACCGGAGACGATGGAGCAGATTTCGCGTGTCACTTCGATGATGTCGCGGCCGGATTTCAGGATCAGCGAGGGGTTGGTGGTGACACCGTCCACCATGCCAAGGTCGTTGAGTTCGGCGATGGCTTCGACATCGGCGGTGTCCACAAAGAATTTCATCGGCGCGGTCCTTATGGGTTGCGGGTGTTTGGGGGCGGGTTTACCCCAAAGGGCGACGGGGCGAAAGTGCCGGATCGGGCATGTCGGATAGAAATGTATGAGGGCGGTGACATTTGTATGACCGGACCTATCAGGCGGGCGACCTTGTCGGTGTTCTGACGACCGAGCCTTTGGGGCGGGTGCTGGATTACCGCGCGCCGGAGGGGGGCTGTGGCGACGGGGATTTCGTCGAGGTGCCGCTGGGGCCGCGCCGGGTGCTGGGCGTGGTCTGGGGCAAGGGGCGGGGCGATTGGGATATCGCCAAGGTGCGGCCCGTGGGGCGGGTGCTGGATGCGCCCCCCATGCGGTTGGAATTGCGACAGTTTCTGACACGGGCGGCGGATTACACGCTGACGCCTTTGCCGCAGATGCTGCGGCTGGCGACGCGGTCGCCGGGGTTGATGGAGGGGGCGGCGACGCGGCGGGTTTACCGTTTGGGGGGCGCGGTGCCCAACAGCCTGACCGATGCGCGGCATCGGGTGGTGGAGGCATTGCGCAGCTTTGCCGGTGCGCCGATGACCATCGGCGAGTTGGCGGAAGAGGCGGGGTGCGGGGCTTCGGTCATCAAGGGGCTGGTGAAGCTGGGGGTGGTGGTCGAGGAGGAGGCGCCGCGCGATCTGCCCTTTCCGCCGCTGGACCCGAAGGGCGGGCCGGAGTTGCAGGGCGATCAGGTGGCGGCGGCGGATGCCTTGGTCGCCTCTGTCGCGGCGGGCGAGTATTCGACCACGCTGCTGAAAGGGGTGACGGGGTCGGGCAAGACCGAGGTCTATCTGGAGGCGGTGGCGGAATGTCTGCGCGCAGGGCGGCAGGCTTTGGTGTTGTTGCCCGAGATTGCGCTGACGGCGGAGTTCCTGAAGCGGGTGGAGGCGCGGTTTGGGGCGCGGCCTGCGGAGTGGCATTCGGGCGTGACGCAGACAGAACGGCGGCGGGTGTGGAAGATGGTGGCGCAGGGGGGCGCGTCTTTCGTGGTGGGCGCGCGGTCGGCTTTGTTCTTGCCATTTCAAAGGCTTGGCCTGATCGTGGTGGATGAGGAACATGACACCTCCTACAAGCAGGAGGAGGGGGTTCTGTACAATGCGCGCGACATGGCGGTGCTGCGCGCGGCGATTGTGGGCTGCCCTGTGGTGCTGGCCAGTGCGACGCCATCGCTGGAGACATGGGCCAATGTCGAGGCGGGGAAATATGGGCGGCTGGACCTAAGCGCGCGGTTCGGGGCGGCGGAGATGCCGGATGTGCGGGCCGTGGACATGCGGGGCGAAAAGCTGGCCGCCGATCGCTGGATCGGCGAGCGGTTGGCGGCAGAGGTGGCGGCGCGGACGGCGAAGGGGGAGCAGTCGCTGTTGTTCCTGAACCGGCGAGGCTATGCGCCGGTGACTTTGTGCCGGGCCTGCGGGCATCAGGTGGGCTGCGATCACTGCGACGCGCGGATGGTGGAGCACCGGTTTCAGAAGCGGCTGGTCTGCCATCAATGCGGGGCGACAAAGCCGGTGCCGGTGGCCTGCCCGGCCTGCGGGGTGGAGGGGCGGATGGCCGCCGTGGGGCCGGGGGTGGAGCGGTTGGCCGAAGAGGTGACGGCACGGTTTCCGGAGGCGCGGGTGGCGGTGCTGTCATCGGACCTGTTCGGATCGGCCCGCGCCTTGAAGGCGCAGATCGAGGAGATCGCGGCGGGGGCGGCGGATATCATCATCGGCACGCAGATCGTGGCGAAGGGGCACAACTTTCCGTTACTGACGCTGGTGGGGGTGATTGATGCGGACCTTGGATTGCAGGGGTCGGACCTACGGGCGGCGGAGCGGACGTTTCAA
>PNND01000387.1 GCA_013824045.1 Rhodobacter sp.
AGCGGCACCGATGATATCCAGCCAGCCGAACGGCCCGCCCGACCAGGGCGCAAAGCCCCAGCCCAGGATCGCGCCGACATCGCCTTCGCGGATATCGGTCAGCACGCCATCCTCCAGCGCGCGCACGGCCTCCAGCACCTGCGCCATCAACAGGCGGTGCTGCACGGTGGTCAGATCGGGTTGATCCGCCGCCACGGGGTAGTGCGCGGCCAGCCCGTCCCACAGCCCCTCACGCTTTCCGCCTGCGTCATAGGCATAGAAGCCCGCATTGGATTTCTTGCCCAGCCGCCCCTGATCCGCCATCCAGAACAGCACCGCATCCACCGCGCCATCGGGATAGGCATCCCCCATCGCGGCCTTCGTTGCCTTGGCGATCTTAACCCCCAGATCGATCGAGGTTTCATCCACCAATTGCAGCGGCCCCAAGGGCATCCCCACCAGTTTCGCTGCATTCTCCACCAGCGACGGCTCCACCCCTTCGGCCAGCATGCGGATGCCTTCATTGATATAGGGGATGATGCAGCGGTTGGCGTAGAAGAACCGCGCATCGTTCACCACGATGGGCGTCTTGCGGATCTGGCGGACGTAATCCAGCGCCTTGGCCACCGCCACATCACCGGTCTGTTTGCCCCTGATGATCTCCACCAGCATCATCTTGTCCACCGGGCTGAAGAAATGGATGCCGATGAAGTTCGCAGGCCGCGTGCTGGCCTTGGCCAGCGAGGAAATCGGCAGGGTCGATGTGTTGGTGGCGAAGATGCACTCCGCCCCCACCACGGCCTCGACCTTTGCGGTCACCTCGGCCTTCACCTTGGGGTCTTCGAACACCGCCTCCACGATCAGATCACAGCCCGCCAGCGCAGTGTAATCGGTGGTGGCGGTGATCCGCGCCAGCACTTCGGCCTTCTTCTCAACCGTCACCTTGCGGCGCTGGATGCCCTTGTCGAGCAGGCCTTCGGAATAGGCCTTGCCCTTGTCGGCGGCCTCTTGCGCGGCGTCGATCAGCACCACCTCGATGCCTGCATTGGCGCTGACATAGGCGATCCCCGCCCCCATCATGCCCGCACCGATGACGCCCACCTTCCGGACCGTCTGGTCCGCCACCTTGGGCCGGTTCGCACCCTTTTCAAGCGCTTCCTTGTTGATGAACAGCGACCGGATCATCGCGGTGGAGGATGGGTTCATCAGCACCGATGTGAACCACCGCGCCTCGATCTTCAGCGCGGTGTCAAAGGGCACCAACGCGCCTTCATAGACCGCCGACAGCAGGGCCTTCGCGGCGGGGTAAACCCCCATCGTCTTGCCCATGACCATCGCGGATGCCCCGACAAAGGTCATGAACCCCGCCGGGTGATAGGGCGCGCCGCCGGGCATCTTGTAGCCCTTGTCATCCCAGGGCTTCACCAGATCGGCTTCTTTCGCCGACAGCACCCACTCCTTCGCCCGCGCCAGCAATTCCTCGGCTGGGACAACCTCATCAATCAGCCCCGCCGCCTTGGCGGATTTCGGATCACTGAGCTTCCCCTCCAGCAGGAAGGGTGCCGCCATCATCGCCCCCATTTTGCGGACAAGGCGGGTGGTCCCCCCTGCGCCGGGGAAAATGCCGACCATGATCTCCGGCAGGCCGATCTTGGCCTTCGGGTTGTCGGCGGCAATGATCCGGTGGCAGGACAGCGGCAGTTCCAGCCCGATCCCCAGCGCCGTGCCGGGCAGGGCGGCGACAATGGGCTTGCCGCCCTTTTTTGTCTTGGGGTCCATCCCCGCGCGTTCGATCTTGCGCAGCACGGCATGCATCTGCATCACGCCCGCGAAGATCGCCTCGGCCCCGCCCGCGCGCATCTGCGCGATGACGTTCAGATCCATCCCGCCCGCGAAATCCTTCTTGCCCGAGGTGAGGATCACCCCCTTCACCGCAGGGTCGGCAAGCGCTTTGTCGATCAGGCTGTCGAGCAGGGCAAAGGCCTCGGTCGACATCACGTTCATCGACTTGGCCTTCACGTCCCATGTCAGCGTGGCCACGCCATCGGCGTCTACGGCATAGGTGAAATCGGTCATTGTGGTCCTCCGTAAGGGGTGCCGTCGCGGTGCAGATAGTGGCGCGCGGCGCCGTCCTTTTCCGTGATCAGGTCATGGTCTGTGTAGTGAATGCGGTCGCGCGGGGCGCGCGTGCCGATGACAAGGTAGCGGGCGGGCGCGTCCCCTCGATTGTCCAGCCGATGCCCCACCGGCGCGCCCGCAGGCCAGCAGGCCACATCGCCCGCGCGCAGCGGCGTCTCAGTCTCCTCGACAAGGATCACCTCGCCTGACAGCATCACGATCATCTCATCCTCGGCCTCGTGCCAATGGCGGTGGCCGGATCGGGAGCCAGGCGGCAATTCCTCAAGGAACGCGCCGAACTGGGTGATCCCGCCCGGATCAGACAGAAGCTGCGCCCGATAGGGGCCGGGACCGGGGCCAAGGATGGGATGGGTCGGGTTTTCCTCGAACCAGTCGGGCGGGGTAAGGCGGGGCATCACGCGCCCTCCGGCACGTAGGCGCTGCCATCCTTGCGGGTGAAAGTGGCCGTGCTGCCTTCAACCACCACCACCAGATCGACATCCGAATAGGTGCCCACCTCGCGCGGGGCTTTCGTCCCCACGACAAGGAACCGCGCCGGGGCGTCGCTGCGGTTGATGAAATGATGCCCGTCCGCCACGCCCGCCGGAAAGGCCGCGCAATCGCCCGGGCGCATGACCTCTTCCCCCGCATCGGTGATCATGACGCATTCGCCCTCTGTCACCATCACGAATTCGTCCTCGTACAGATGCCAATGCCGCAGCGACGACAGCGCGCCGGGCTCCAGCGTCACCAGATTCACCCCGAACTGCGTCAACCCGCCCGCCTGCCCCAAACGCAGCGATGACCGCCCGTCCATCATCGCGGCGTACGGATCAGGATAGATCGACCCGGTCTTCACCGGAACCGAGGCAAGGTCGAGCTTGGGCATCACACCCTCTCGATGATCGTGGCGGCACCCATGCCCGACGCGATGCAAAGAGTGGCCAGACCCACGCCCTTGCCCGTGCGTTCCAACTCATCCAGCAGCGTGCCGATGATGATCGCGCCTGTCGCCCCCAGCGGGTGGCCCATCGCGATGGAGCCGCCATTGGGGTTCACCAGCGCCGGGTCCACGTCAAAGGCCTGCATGAACCGCAACACGACGCTGGCGAAAGCCTCGTTCACCTCGAACAGATCGATATCCGAAATCGCCATGCCGTGATCTTTCAGGATCTTTTCCGTCACCGGCACCGGGCCGGTCAGCATGATCGTGGGGTCAGTGCCGATCTTGGCCGTCGCCCGAATGCGCGCGCGGGGTTTCAACCCATGGGCCTTGCCGAATTCCGCGTTGCCGATCAGCACGGCGGCGGCCCCGTCCACGATGCCGGATGAATTGCCCGCATGGTGGATATGTTCGATCCGCTCCAGATGCGGGTATTTCATCAGGGCGATCTTGTCGAAGCCCGGCATCACCTCGCCCATGTCCTTGAAGCTGGCCTTCAGCGCGCCAAGGCTCTGCATATCGGTGCCGGGGCGCATGTATTCGTCGTGGCTCAGGATCGGCAGGCCGTTCTGATCGCGGATGGTGATGACGGATTTCGCGAAGCGCCCGTCGGCCCAAGCCGCCGCCGCGCGGCGCTGCGATTCCACGGCCAGCGCATCGGCCATATCGCGGGTGAACCCGTATTCCGTGGCGATGATATCCGCACTGATGCCCTGCGGGACGAAATAGGTCTTCATCGCAAGGCTGGGGTCCACGGCAATCGCCGCGCCATCGCTGCCCATGGCCACGCGGCCCATCATCTCCACCCCGCCCGCGATATAGGCCGCCCCCGCGCCGCCCTTCACCTGATTGGCGGCAAGGTTCACCGCCTCCATCCCGCTCGCACAGAAGCGGTTGATCGCCAGACCGGGGATGGACTGATCCAGCTCGGATGCCAGCACCGCCGACCGCGCAAGGCAACCACCCTGTTCACCCACCTGCGTGACATTGCCCCAGATCACATCCTCGACGGCGTGCCCCTCCAGCCCGTTGCGATCCTTGATCGCGTTCAGCACCTTTGCCGACAGCGCGACCGAGGTCAGCTCATGCAGCGCCCCGTCAGCGCGGCCCTTTCCACGTGGGCTGCGAACGGTGTCATAGATATATGCGTCTTGCATCGTCGTCTCCTTCATGCCCGGTCGCTGGGGTTGCCGGGCATCATGTCATAGGGGTGTTTCCAGCCGGGCAGGGCGGCAATGCCGTCCAGCCAACGGTCGATATGGGGCCAGTCCTTGCGGTCAAAGCCATACGGTTCCGGGTAGTAAAGATACCCGCAGCAGGAGAGATCGGCGATCGTCGGCGCATCGCCCACCATCCATGTCCGCCCCGCCAGATGATCGTTCAGCACCGTATAGGCGGCCTTCAGCCGCCCCTGCAGAAAGGGGATCACGCCTTCGGGCCGCTTCTCAGCAGGCAGAAAGTTGGACAGGAACCGCGTCGTCCCGATCTGGGTGGACAGCTTGTGATTGTCCCAGAACAGCCAGCGCAGAACCTCGCGCCGCTCTGCCGCCGACCGGCCGCCCATCTTGCCGGTCTTGGAACTGATGTAATCCAGGATCACGCCCGATTGCGACAGCGTGGTCTCCCCATCCACCAGAACAGGAACCTCGCCCATCGGGTTGATGGCGCGAAAGGCCGCGCTGCGCGCCTCACCCTTGAAGAAATCCACGAAGACCGGGGTCCATTCCGTATCCGTCATGGTCAGGGCCAGCGCACATTTATAGGCATTGCCGCTTTCGCCAAAGCAATAGAGCTTCATCGTCATCCGTTCCTCCCTGCCCCGGCACCCGGGGGCTTCACCCCCGGACCCCCAGGGTATTTTCGCCAAGATGAAGCAACTTTTCCTTAATCTTTAAGCGTCACAGTCTCGCTTGCGGTACAGGCTGGGGAGCCGATGGCCGCCCAAGGTGAAGCGCTGCATCCCGCCCAAAGGTTAGCCAGACCCCAGGCTCGGGATGCAGCGTGACCTATGCCTCTTCATCTTGGCCCAAATACCCAAATCCTCCCTCTCCACCCCGCGCTACCGCTTCCGGTCGTCTAGTTCCGAATTGAACAGGCGCAGACGGTGGGTCAGGTTTTCCGTGTGCGTCACGCTCTCGAAATTCTCGAACAGGAAAGACAGCGCCTCGCCCTCATCCAGCCCCGCCTCCTGCGCAAAGCGCTTGAGCTTGCGATAGCCATCCTCAGTCATGGCAACCGGGAAGCGGCGGGTCAGGCGAAAGCGTTTTGGCATGGTGCGCATCTCCGAAAGGGGGCGGGGGCTGAATTTTCGCAGAAAATTCGTTGCCCCCGGAACATCACCCCGAACCTTAGAACGCCTCCGCCGTCAGCGCCATCACCGGTTCCGCGCCAGTCTCTATCCGCGCCAGATGCATCGCGCAGGCGGGCAGTTGGCGGGCCATGTAGTAGCGCCCGGTGGCGATCTTGGCCTCGTAGAAGTCGCGATCCGCCGCCCCCGCATCCAGCGCGGCATAGGCGGCCTTGGCCATCTTGGCCCACATCAGGCCAAGGCAGACATGGCCCATCAGATGCATGAAATCATAGCTGCCCGACAGCGCCGCATTGGGCGATTTCATACCGTTCTGCATGAAATACATCCCCGCCCCCTGCATCGCCTTGGACGCCTGTTTCAGCGGATCAAGGAAGCCCGCCTTCAGCCGCACGTCGTCTTCGTTTTCCTTCACGAAGGTCTTCACCAGATCGAAGAAGGCCATCACATGCTTGCCGCCATCCGCAGCCAGCTTGCGCGCCACCAGATCCAGCGCCTGAATGCCGTTTGCGCCTTCATAGATCATGGCGATCCGGGCATCGCGGGCGAATTGGGACATGCCCCATTCCTCGATATAGCCATGCCCGCCATAGACCTGCTGCGCGGCCACGGCCACATCAAAGCCCTTGTCGGTCTGGAAACCCTTGATCACCGGGGTAAGCAAGGAGATCAGCCCTTCGGCACTGTCATCCCCGGTGCGATGCGCCCGGTCGATCAGCGACGCGCCCCAGAAGGTGAAGGCCCGCGCGCCTTCGACAAAGCTTTTCTGATCCATCAGGTTGCGGCGGATATCCGGGTGCACGATCAGCGGATCGGCCGGCCCCGCCGGGTTCTTTACCCCGGTCACGTCGCGGCCCTGCAGGCGGTCCTTGGCATAGGCGACCGCGTTCTGATAGGCGGCCTCGGCCACGGCATAGCCCTGCACGCCCACGCCAATCCGCGCCTCGTTCATCATCGTGAACATGGCGCGCATGCCCTTGTGCAGATCGCCCAGCAGCCAGCCGGTCGCGCCATCATAGTTCATCACGCAGGTGGCATTGCCGTGGATGCCCATCTTTTCTTCGATCTTGCCGACAGACAGGGCGTTCCTTTGCCCCAGCGACCCGTCGGCATTGACCAGAAACTTGGGCACGATGAACAGGGAAATGCCCTTTGTCCCCTCACCCCCGCCCGGGGCCTTGGCCAGCACCAAATGGATGATGTTTTCGGCCATGTCATGCTCACCGGCCGAGATGAAGATCTTCTGCCCGGTGATCTTGTAGCTGCCATCCGCCTGCGGTTCGGCCTTCGTCCGCATCATCCCCAGATCGGTGCCACAATGCGGTTCGGTCAGGTTCATGGTGCCGGTCCAATCGCAAGACACCATCTTGGGCAGATAGGTTGCCTTTTGCTCGGCCGTGCCATGCACATGGATCGCGGAATAGGCGCCATGGGTCAGGCCCTGATACATGTTCAGCGCCATATTGGCGGCCACGAAAATTTCGCCCACGGCGGTGCCCATCAGATAGGGCAGCCCTTGCCCACCGTATTCGGGATCGCAATCGAGCGCGGTCCAGCCGCCCTCTTTCAACTGATCAAACGCCGCCTTGAACCCTGTGGGCGTGCGCACCACGCCGTTTTCCAGCACGCAGCCCTCACGATCGCCCACCGCGTTCAGCGGCGCGAGCACGTCAGAGGCAAGCTTGCCCGCCTCTTCCAGCACGGCGGCGGTAAAGCCCGCATCCAGATCGGCATAGCCGGGAATGTCAGAGGTGGTGATCTGCAACAGGTCATGCAGCACGAATTGCATGTCCTTCACGGGGGCGGTGTAGCTGGGCATCGGTCTTTCCTCCTTATTCGGCAGCGCGGCGGAAGGCGGCAAGCACGCCCTCACCCCAGGCCATCTGTTCCTTGAGTTCCGCAATCGCCTCATCCAGTTCGGCGCGCTGGCGTTCCATCTGGGCCAGCCGGTCCTGCGCCACCTCATAGGTGCGGCGCAGCTGCGCCTCCTGCTGGCGGCCCTCGCGGTCGTACATGTCCAGAAGCTGGCGGATATCCTCCAGCGAAAAGCCGAAGCGCTTGCCGCGCAGGATCAGCTTCAGCCGCGCGCGGTCGCGATAGGTGTAGAACCGCGCCGTGCCGCGCCGGACGGGCGACAGCAGTTCCTTCGCCTCGTAAAACCGCAAGGTGCGCGGCGTCACGTCAAAGGCCGCGCACATGTCGCGGATCGTCAGCAGGTCTTCCTTGGTGGTCGCCGGGGCGGTCGTCTGTGAGGCGGTCATCTGTCCACTCATCTGGCATGCGTCGATGCACGGAATCTGGTGAGGTTACGGAACCTTACCAGACAAGTTGACGTGAACGTAAACGTAACGTGGCGTCACGGCCCGCATGACGTGATGTTGGGCCGCGCTGTCGCGCGGTGCGGGATCAATCTGTTGGGATCAGTCTGCGGGGATCAGTCTTCGGGCAGCTTTGACAACTCATCCACTGCCGTCTCGCGCAGGGCGCGCAGATCGGCGATAGAGGTCTGCATCTCTTCCACCTGCGCGGTCAGCGCGGCAAGCTGGCGGTCGGCCATCGACAACCACGCCTCAAGCTGCGGTCGCGTGCCCTTCTGGCGATAGATCAGCAGCCATTGGCGGATTTCCTCAAGGCTGAAGCCGAACCGCCGCCCGCGCAGGATCAGCGTCATCCGCGCCACCTCGCGCGGGCCATAGAACCGCGCGCGGCCTTCCTTTTCAGGCTGCAACAGTTCGATATATTCGTAATACCGCAGCGTGCGCGGCGTCACATCGAACTTCGCGCACATCTCCTTGAAGCTGAGGCGGGTCTCGGACATGGGCCTACTCCTGACTGGGCCAGCATAGGCCCAAGGGGGGCCATCGCGCAATCGCCGCCTGACGATGGAGATGACCATAGGGCAGGTCTTGCACATCGCGGGCGGGGCGCGGATTAATGGGGACAAAAGGGGTTTGGCAATGACCGACGTTACGGCACCGGATGTGGTGGCCCTTGCACGCCGCTTCATTGAGGCGATCCCCCATTCCCGCGCGCTGGGGATGCGGCTGGAATCCTTGGGCGAAGGGCGTGTTGTGATGACCATGCCCTATGACCTGCGCTTCGTGGGTGATCCCGCGACGGGCGTGCTGCATGGCGGGGCCGTGTCGGCGCTGATGGATACGGCCAGCGGTGCGGCGGTGATGTGCCATCCCACCGCCCCCACCGCCACTGCGACGCTGGATCTGCGGATCGACTATTTCCGCCCCGCCACACCGGGCCAGACCATCACCGCGCGGGCGGAATGCTATCACGTGACCCGCTCGGTCGCCTTTGTCCGCGTGACGGCAACGGATGAGGATGACACCCGCCCCGTCGCCGCCGCCACGGGGGCCTTCACGCTGGATCGACCGAAGGGGGTGAAATGACCCGCGCCAAACCCGAACCCGTGCAGGTCATCAAGCAACGCCGCGACGGCGCGCTCAAAGCGCTGCTCTCGGGCGTGCCCTATATCCAGTACCTCGACATCCAGTTCGACCGGCGCGGGGATGAGCTGACGGCGATCCTGCCCTTTGACGAAAAGCTGATCGGCAATCCCACGCTGCCCGCCCTGCATGGGGGCGTGACGGCGGCCTTCCTTGAAGTGGCGGCGATCATCGAACTGTCATGGTCGATCCTGTGGGAAGAGATGGAGGCAGGCCAGCTTGACCCCGCCGGCATCGCCGAACGCCCCCTGCGCCTGCCCAAGACGATTGATTTCACGGTGGATTATCTGCGCACCGGCCTGCCGCGCGATGCCTATGCCCGGGCCCGCGTCAACCGCTCTGGCCGCCGTTACGCCTCGGTGCATGTCGAGGCGTGGCAGGACAACCGCGCCCGCCTGTTTGCGCAAGGAACGGGGCATTTCCTGATGCCGGAGGGGGGCGAGTAGGGGAAGCAACCGAAGCGGTAGCGCCAGACCGCCTATTTGCTCTCGCGAAGAAGCACTGTTCCAGACAGCGTCACGAAGACCGACATCAGCTTGCGCAGGTTAAGCTTTTCCTTGAGGAAAACCACTCCGAACAAGACAGCGAAGACCATACTAACCTCACGCACTGCCGCAACCAATGCCAGTGGTGCCTGCGTGCTGGCCCAAAGTACGATCCAATAGGCCAGCAGAGATACGCACGCCGAGAGCGCCCCGGTTTTCCACACCAATTTCATCTGCGGGGCAAACTCGCGGCGCCTCAGTGCAATTGCGATCAAGATGATCGGTATGCCGTTAAGGACGTTTAGCCAAAGAAGGTAACTATGAGCATCCGCCGACAGGCGCGCTCCTGCACCATCCGCGACAGTGTAGCCGGCAATGAAGCAGCCCGTCGCAAGGGCGGCGATCACCGCCTTTGGATGCCCGATGGCACCTTTTCCGCTGAAGATCAGACTCATGAGTCCAACCGATATCAGCAGCAGTGCCAGCATCTCTTGCTGCCCCAAACTCTCGCCAAGCACAAAGACCGCAAGACCCGCAACGATCAGCGGGGCCACGCCGCGTGACAGTGGATAGACTTGGCTCAGGTCGCCCAACCGATAGGCGATCGTCAGGAACAGAAAATAGGCGGTGTGAATGACAACCGACGCCGCAAGATATGGCCAGGCCTCTGGCGGAGGGACTGTGACGAACGGAGCAAAGGCAATGGCAACCACGGTTGTTGCAATCTTCGCCACAGCCAGCAGGACCAACGGATCCGCGCTGACTTTTAGCCACGCGTTCCAGCTTGCGTGCAGGAACGCAGCAAAAAGTACGGCTAAAAACACCCCGAGAGACATGGATGCCCACCTCGCTCAATCGCTTGTTGATCCGGTTGAGTAACAGAGTCTCACGTCCGATTTGTGACGTGCAGAATCACACCGTTCGGAACTTGGCAAGACAGCCGTTCCCGCCTTTTCGCGCAGGGCACCGGGCATTTCCTGATGCCCTCCCCGCCGGATGAAGCGGCGGAATAGCGCGTCCGGTCAGTTCAGAACGACAAATCCCTGTTCGGCAAAGCGCGCATCGCCCGCCGCCGACGACAGCGCCTCAAAGAACGCCCGGTCCGCCGCGTCCGCCGCGCCCGTCAGCAGCGCGCCGGGGTAAACGATCGGCGGGTGGCTGTCAGCGGGAAAGGTGCCAACAACGGTGACATTATCATCCGGCGCCGCATCCGTGGCATAGACGATGCCATAGGGTGCCTCGCCCGCAGCCACCAGCGCCAGCGCGGCCCGCACGTTTTCCGATTGCGCAACCGATCCCTCCACCGCCTGCCACTGGCCCAGCGACGTGAGCGCCGCCTTGCCATATTGCCCGGCGGGCACGGCATCGACCATGGCCATGGACAGCCTGCCGTCGCCCAGCAGGGCGGCCAGATCAAGTCCGGGGCCGATCTCGACCGGGGCCGCGCCCTTGCCATGGGCGACCAGAACCAGACTGTTCCCCAACAGATCGGCCCGCGTGCCTTCGGCCACCAGCCCGGCCTTTTCCACCTCATCCATCCAGTTCACGGCGGCCGACAGGAAGATATCCGCAGGCGCGCCCTCGATGATCTGCTTTGCCAGCGCGTTGGACCCGCCATAGCTGATCACCACACTATGGCCTGTCTGCGCCTCAAAATCGGCGGCCACGGCATCCAGCGCGGTTTTCAGCGACGCGGCGGCAAAGACCACCACCGTATCGGCAAGGGTCGGCGTGGCCAGCACCAGCGACAGGGCAGCGGCAAGGGCAATCGGGCGGCGCATGGTATCTCCGTATGATACGGCATCAGAAACATAACACTTGGAACCTGCCACACCGGCAAGCGTTATTTCTGGCCAGACATATCCCCGGCCCCCGGCGCGCGCAGCATCGCCTCCAGCGCGCCGATATCATCCGCCGTGGCCTGCTGCGCCGTGGCGACAATCCCGTGATACAGGCGCAGCACTTCTGCCCCGGCCTCTGTCAGGCTTGCGCCCCCGCCCCCCGGCCCGCCCCGCGTGCTGGCCACCAGCGGGGCCTGAAAGGCATCATTCATCTCTTCCACCAGCATCCATGCCCGCTTGTAGCTCATGTCCATCTGCCGCCCGGCAGCGGCGATGGAGCCTGTTTCGCGGATACGCTCCAGAAGCTCGGCCTTGCCCGGCCCCAGCATCGCATCGCCAAACAGAATGCGCAGGCGCAACCTCGTCATCTTTCTGTCCTTTCAAGGCCTGCGCTGAGTGTTCCGCAGCCGCCCATCGCTGGCAAGGCAAG
>PNND01000318.1 GCA_013824045.1 Rhodobacter sp.
GGGGTTTACTACTTCATCAGACGCGTTCCGAATGACCTTCGGCACCACGACACATCCTCAAAAATCTCCTACTCGTTGCGAACAAGATCGGTCTCGGTGGCAGCTTTGGTTCTTAACCAGCTTGGTATCGCGTTCCAATGAACCATCGTCGAGGACGCGGCCCAGACCGGGCAAATGTGTGAGGGTGACCGCCTTGATGTGCGCGGGTCGCCGTTTGCACTTACCAGACGGACAGCTTCAGCGATCCGGACCTTCCAAGACCTGCCACTTGGCAAGTTTCGGCAGTAGTATTGATTAATCCAATCACGGTAGTGTCGGCTGGAGTACATGGCCAGAATCTTCCCGGGAGTGGGCGGATATGTCTGAAATGAACCCCTACGGTGACATTCCGGTGGCCCCGGTCGTCGCTATTGCGGCGTTTTTGATGATTGCGATCCTGGTGTTGACAGGCAATGCCTTGCGCTACAGCCGCGACCCGGACACGCGGGCGGGTCTGGTCTGGCTGGTCGTCGCCGATATCGCGTTACTTGTCGCCAGCACGGCGCTGCTGGCTCAGGGTTTGATCGGCTTCACCATGGCCGCCACGCTTATCGCTGCAGGTTCCATCACGACGATCCTGTGCGGCTATGGTGCGCTGAGCCGCGGCCTTGGCAACCGCCCCTCGGTCGCGCTGCTGGTGCTGCTTTTCCTGGCGATTTTCGGGCTGCTGGCCGGCCTGCTGGTGGCCGGGGTGGACTTGCGACTGGTGCTGGCAGCAAGTTCGGTGGTCAATGGCCTTACCGTTCTTGCCTTGGCCGAGCATCTGCGACGGCAGGCCACACCGATGGGCATTGCCCAGGTGTTGCTGACGACGTTGCCCTTCTTGCTGATCGTCGGGATTTATGCTGCGCGACTGGTTGCCACTATGCTGGGCGCCGGGGAGATGGTGCTGACGCTGTTCACTCTGGCGCTGGCTTTTTTCCTGACCTTTGCCACTCTGCAATGGCTCTTTGCCTTGATGGCCTTCAGTACCGTTCGGCTGACGCGCAGCCTGAAAGCCGAGCGTCAGCGCGCACAGGTGGCGAATGAGCAGAAGTCCAACTTCCTTGCGAATATGAGCCACGAGATCCGTACCCCGCTGAACGGTATTCTGGGCATGGCACAGGTGCTGCGGGGCAAGATACATAGCCCTGCCGAGGCGGACATGATCGGCACGATCGTGCAAAGCGGGGATGATCTGCTGACCATCCTGAATGACATCCTCGATCTGTCCAAAGTTGAGGCCGGACAGATGGAGATTGTTGCCGAGGCCTTTGTCCCGCTCGACCTGATCGAGCGGGCGGCCAAGATCCACCGGATGAGGGCCAGCGCGAATGGCGTTGCGCTGGAACTGCATGCCAGTCCGGAATTGGCCGCGCTGCGGGTGGGGGATGCGCAGCGGATCATGCAGGTTCTGAACAACCTGCTTGGAAATGCCGTGAAATTCACCGAGCGTGGCAGCATCTGCCTGCGGGCCGGGATAACTGGCATTGCGCCGACTGAGCGTCTGTGGATCGAGGTGGCTGACACCGGCATCGGCATGACGGCGGACCAGCTGACGCGCGTGTTCGAGGACTTTGTTCAGGCCGATGCCGGCATTTCCCGCCGCTATGGCGGCACGGGGCTGGGCCTGTCGATCTCGCGCCAATTGGTGGGCTTGATGGGTGGCCAGATCCGTTCCGAGAGCCGGCAAGGCATCGGGACGACCATCAGGGTCGAACTGCCGGTGCCGCGTGCCAGCGAGCCGGTCGCCGAACGGCCTGAACCGGCACGGCCGGTTGTATCGCTGTCGCCGGAACCTGTTTTGCCCGGCCCCGAAGTGGCGGCCCCGGATGCAAGCTCACCCGCCGAGGCCGTTGCGGCACCGGCAGCACCGGGCCCCAAATTGCTGGTGGCGGAGGACAACCTGACCAACCAGATGGTCATCCGGGCGATGCTGGAAGGAACCGGCTGCCGGTTGCAGCTCGTCGACACCGGCCGCGCCGCGCTGGAATGCTACATCGCGGCCGAGGATTTCGACCTGCTGATCTTCGATATCCAGATGCCCGAGATGGACGGTCGCAGCGCCCTGCGTGCGATCCATGACCACGCCGCGCGCAGCGGACGCCCGGCACCGCCTGCCATCGCGCTGACCGCCAATGTCATGGCGCAGCAACTGGCCGAATATCAGGCTGCCGGATTTCGCGCGCATTTGGCCAAGCCCATCCGCCGGGACGCGCTGCTGAAACTGATCGCGGATCTGCTTGGGGCGGAAGATCGCGGTGTGGTTGCGCCAGACTCATGTCCGAAATCAGAGACGCGCGCCGATCAGGGTCGGTAAGTGCCCGGTTCTGCCGGAAGCCCAGCGAGGACGTTATCCGACTTCAAAGGCGAACGTCGGCTTCGTCCTGAGTGCTATCAGGTCTACCCAAGGGGCGAAAAGCGGACGGGCGTGGCGGACGTTCGACTGTCAGGTATTGGCTAGACTGCGGCTTTCGGCCAGCGCCGGTGCAGATCGTCGATCACAAGGGCATGGGCATGCAACAGGCCGTGCTCGCGCAGATGGGGGTGGTCCGGCGGCAGGTCTGCATGATCATGGCTGACGACCTCAGGGTCACGGGCGGGCCAGAGGCGCAGGGCCACGGCTAAACCGACCGCTCCGATTGCGGCAAGGGTCTGGGCCGAGGCTGACAGCCCTGCCGTCGCCCCGATCCATCCGGCAAGCGGGTAAGTGACCAGCCAGCAGGCGTGCGACAGAGCGAATTGCGCCGCGAAGACCGCACCGCGATCCGCCTCGCGCGCCGAGCGGTTGATGATCCGACCGATGGGGGTCTGAGTGAGCGAGAAGCCGAAGCCGATCACCCCCCAGAGAACAAGCAAGGTCGCGAAACTGTCGATCAGCGGAACACCGGCCACACCCGCGACCATAAGCCCGGCCCCGCCGATCATCACGGGCCGATCCGTTGCCCATTTCAGAATGCGCGGCAGGCAGAAGGCCGCGAGCATTGACCCCGCGCCGAAGGCCGCGAAAGCGAGCGCCATGGACTCTTCGCCCAGCCTCAGCTGGTCTTTCACAAGAACGACCGTATTCACATAGACCATCGCCCCAGCCGCCGCGACTGCGGCTTCCATCACCATCAGCCCCCGCAGGCGCGGGGTCGCAGTATAGATGCGGATGCCCTTCGTCACGTCGGCCCAGAACTGCCCGCCCTCTGCCCTTTTCCGTGCCGGCAGCCGCGCGGTGACGACCAGAAGCGCCGATCCGACGAACCCCGCCACGGTTCCGGCGAACAACACCGGAAAACCCACCACCGTCAGCAAGGCCGCGGCAAGGATGGGCGAGGCGACCTGTTCCAAATCCTCGGCCAGACGCAACAGGGACAAGGCATTCGTGTAATCCCCCTCGTCCTTCAGCACGTCGGGGATCACCGCCTGAAACGCAGGTGTGAAGCCCGCAGATGCCGCCTGCAAAAAGAAGATCAGCAGATAGACCTGCCAGACCTGATCTACGAAGGGAAGAAAGGCGATCACGCCCGCGCGGATCAGGTCCAGCGCGACCAGAAAGGCGCGGCGCGGCAACCGCTCTGCGACCGCGGCCGCGATTGGGGCCAGCGTCACATAGGCCACCATCTTGATCGCCAGCGCCGTGCCGAGCACCGCCCCCGCATCCTCACCGGCCAGTTGCCAGGCGAGCAGGCCGAGCGCCACGGTTGCCAGACCGGTTCCGACAAGCGCCACGACCTGTGCGGCGAACAAATGGCGGAAGGTCGGGTTCCTGAGCGTGGAGAGCATCACAAAAGCTTTGTCAGCGCTCTGATCTCGGCCATGTCATGCCCATGCCCTTCGGTCAGGCAGTGGTCGATATGGTCATGGATCAAGGCCCGCTTCGCCTCGGCCACCGCCCGCTCGACGGCGTGCAGTTGCGTGGCGAGGTCAAGGCAGGGCTGGCCCTCCTCGATCATTGCGACGACGCGGCGCAGGTGCCCTTCGGCGCGCTTGAGGCGGGTGGCGATGGCAGGGTGGCTTGCGTGGCGGTGTGGTTCTGACATAGAACCAGTCTAACCCCCCGGGGGGGATAGAGCAAGGCAGCGCGGATCACTGCAGCGACGAGGCAGATGGGCAAAGGGCGGGCAATCCTGACACGGCTGGCAGCACTGGTGCTGTCGCTTGCCCTTGCCGTCACGCCACTTGTCTCGGCCATCACCCATGGCCCCGGCCAGCTTGCGATGAAGGCTGACCACGCTGCATGGCACGCCGAACAGGGCGCGCACTGGCACCCGGCGGACCACGACCATCACGACGCAGCCGACCATGACCATACGCCGACCGTGATCCTGCCAGCAGGCGACGACATGCAACCGCCACCGCGAACAGAAATCTGGGCTTGGCAGGGCAATCCCCTTTCCGGCACCATCCGTGATGGCCCGCGCCGACCACCACGGCTGACCTGACCGATCTTTCGCCGGATGGGGCAGTTTGGCCCATCCGCACGATCCATCCGTCAATCCACGGGAACATCCAATGACAATTCTCCTTCCGACGCCGCAGCGCGTCTGGACGGTGTTTGCCATCCTTGCCGTAACGCTCCTCTGGGCGGGCGCGGCGCTGGCACATGCCGTCACCCTTGGCGACAAGGGCTATATTCAGGAAATCACCGGACCGCATTTCCTGCCCTTCCTCTATCTGGGCGCGAAGCACATGGTCACCGGCTATGACCATATCCTCTTCCTCTTCGGCGTGATCTTCTTCCTCTATGGCATGCGAGAGATCGGCCTTTACGTCACTCTCTTTGCCATCGGCCATTCCACGACGATGATCCTCGGCGTTTGGTTCAACTTCGGCATCAACGCCTACATCATTGACGCGATCATTGGCTTTTCGGTGATTTACAAGGCGCTCGACAACCTCGGGGCGTTTCGGCTGTGGTTCGGGGTGCAGCCGGACACGCGGGTGGCGACGCTGGTTTTCGGGTTCCTGCACGGCTTTGGGCTGGCATCCAAGATCATCGAATACGACATCTCGCCAGACGGGCTATTGGTGAACCTCGTCGCCTTCAACCTTGGGGTCGAGATCGGTCAGCTCACCGCGCTTGCGCTTATCCTGCTCTTCATGCGGCGGTGGCGTGCGTCACCATCCTTTGGCCGTCAGGCCTATACCGCAAACGTCATCATGATCGGCCTTGGGGCCTACCTGATGGGCTTCCAGCTCATCGGTCTGGCATTGGCCTGAGAGGGGTATTCCCATGAACACCAGACACGACACCCCCCGCGCGCCGCTGCGCGCCGACCGCACCGCCACCCGCGACGCCACGGGCCATATCCGCGGGGTGGAGGCGACCTCGGGCGGCCTGATACGCTCTACCCTGATCGCTGTTGGGGCGGCGGCGGCCATGCTGAGCGTGGTCTACCTGCCCGCCGAATACGGGATCGATCCGACCGGTTTCGGCGCGGTGCTGGGCCTGACCGAGATGGGCCAGATCAAGCAGCAACTCTATGCCGAGGCAGAGGCGGACGAGGTCGCTGTGGCACCCGTCACGCTTGACCCCGACACCCTTGCCCGGCTCGACCGGATCGAGGCGCAATTGGCCACCATTGGTGCGGTGATCGGCGCACCGGCCGCCTTGACCGAGGCACCAGCGGAACAGGTTGCGGTGACAGCCCCCGCCGCCGAACCGGCACCGGCTCCTGAGCCTGCTCCCGAAGCACTGGCCGAACCTGCCCCCACCGAAACGGCCGCCGCAGTAGATGCAGCGGTGGCCGAGGCGACCTCTGGCTGGCGCGACGAGGTCAGCTACACCCTCGCCCCCGGCGAAGGGATTGAGGTGAAGCTTGCCATGCAGGAAGGTCAGATCGCCCGCTTCGAATGGACCGCGAACGGATCCGTCGTGAACTACGATACCCATGGTGACGGTGGCGGCCAGAAGGTCAGCTACGAACAGGGCCGCGCCGTGCCGGAACAGGAAGGCGAACTCACGGCTGCCTTTACGGGGAACCATGGCTGGTTCTGGCGCAACAGGACGGATGATCCGGTCACGGTCACGCTCAGGACAGCGGGTGACTATGCGGAACTGAAGGCCCCATGACGGACCGCATCCGGCGGCCCGAAGGGGCCGTCGGAGCCCGGCAGGCGTTGGGCCAGCGTCTGGTCCCAGCGTCTGGTCCCAGCGTCTGGTCAATCTGCGTTCGCCACGCGTTGGCAAGCAATCGGCGCGATCTGGCGCTCTTCCACACGGTCATCCGACCCAACGTGATGCAACCGGATCGCAGCTTGTGCGTTGATCCAAGGAGATGACCGTCTCGGCCACCCTTGGAAAGGATTTCCCATGCGGACCCTTGCGCTGCCAACGATCCTTGCTGTCTGCATCGGCCTGTCGGCGCCGGTTGCCGCCCAATCCGACTTTGAAAAGCTTCTGGGAGGTCTGACACAGGGTCTGATCACGCAGGAACAGGACCGAACCGCCTATATCGCGGCGCAAAATGCCAATACCGTCTCTGGCTATCGCAGCTATCTGGCACGGTATCCGAAGGGCGCATACCGGACCAATGCGAAACAGGCGTTGGCCCGGCTGGGTGCGCCGGTTGACGGGTCGGCTGCGGCGGCAGTGCAGGTTGAGGCGCGGCTGGGCATCACCTTTGTGCAGAAAACAGCGGTGCAGCGTGAATTGACGCGGCTGGGTTACCGGACATATGGCGCTGATGGTGTCTGGGGCAGAAATACCCGAAACGCGATTGCAAACTGGCAGTCCAGCCGGGCGGAAGCAGAGACCGGCTATCTGACCGAGGCGCAGTTGCGGGTGCTGCTGCGGTCCGGCACGGTGGGGACTTTGCCTGATGACACGCTGCCAACAGGCACACTTGGCGGTGCCGAGGTGGAAGCCTCTCTTGGCTTGACCCGGACCGAGCGCGTGACGATCCAGCGACAACTGACGTCGCTTGGCTATAATGCCGGGGTGGCGGACGGACTTTGGGGCAGCGGCACGCGGGCCGCGATCCGGGCCTGGCAGAAGGCGAACAGGAAGACGCAAAGCGGCTATATGACCGCCGCGCAGATTCGCCTGATTGGAGAACAGGCGGCGGGAACAGTCACAGCAACCCCCACGCCCGACACCGCCCAAGCCGCCCTGCTGGAAGAGCGCCTTCTGGGCCTGACCTTGGCCGAACGCGTTGATATTCAGCGCCGTCTGACCCGGCTGGGTTACAACACCTATGGGTCGGACGGCACGTTGGGCGGCAACAGCCGCCGTGCGATTGCCGCGTGGCAAGGGGATGAGGGAGCGACGATCACCGGGTATCTGACAGCCGATCAGGTAAGGCTGATCCGGGTGGAAACGGGGGGGTGAGAGGCGCGATCCTTTGAACCAAAGTTTGGGGATCGTCTGGGTCTTTGGTTGCGTTGGAGCCGTGCAACGACTTCGGTCCCGGCGGCGCATGCGCTTGCATCAGTGGCCGCGCGATCATCGGCCGTTTCGGCCCCGTCGATTTCAGGTTTGGGCGCGCCGTCAGCAGACTGATTCCGCTCTTCTCTCGTTCCAGCCTGATTGACAGGCCGGACAACGACAAGGTTTCGGTCGAGGGATACTGCGCTGCTGGGATGGCCGACCATCTGGTCTGGCCATTGACCACTGCTTGCCTGAAGGGGATTTCGAGCGCGACCCAACCTGTGTTGGGCCTGCCCATTACCGTACCAGTTGCTGATCGTTGTCCAAAGGGGTGGGATCACATCGCTGCCCGCATGACCCGCGTATCGGGCGGAAGGCGGAGGGTCAAAGTATTTGAAAGATAAGTATTATTCTACAGTTCGCGCTCATACCGAAACACCGAACATCCGTCCGACGCCCGCCGTGATGGCCATGGCCGCCGCGCCCCAGAACAGCACCCGCGCCGTAGCGCGCAGTTTTGGCGCACCACCGGCATAGGCACCCAAGGCGCCAAGCCCGGCAAGGCTGATGAGTGTGGCCACGACGACCGCCGGAATGATCTGGGCTTCGGGAGCTACGGCGGCGGCGACCAGCGGCACGGCGGCGGCCACGGTAAAGGTCAGGCCCGATGCAAAGGCCGCTTGCAGCGGATTTGCGGCGTGCAGGTCCGACAGGCCAAGCTCATCGCGCATATGCGCGCTGAGGGCATCCTTTGCGGTCAGTTCGCGCGCAACCAGCGCGGCCGTTTCCGGCGACAGGCCACGGGATTCGTAGATCGACGCCAGTTCCTTTTCCTCGGCCGCCGGTGTGTCTTGCAGGGCCTGCTTTTCCCGCGCGATATCGGCGCGTTCGACATCTGATTGCGAGCTGACCGAGACATATTCCCCTGCAGCCATGGACATGGCGCCTGCTGCCAGCCCGGCTGCCCCGGCGATCAGGATCGCCGCACGGCTTGGATCGGCGGCGGCGACGCCGACGATCAGGGAGGAGACCGACACGATGCCATCGTTCGCGCCAAGGACCGCAGCGCGCAGCCAACCTGCGCGGTCAAGGTAGTGCAGTTCCTCATGGGCGGATTGATAGGGAAGGGTCATGGCTGAGTGTCCATTTTGTTTGCTGGATGTGCCTGCAAGAGAAGTGCAGCACGGAACCCGGCGGTATGGCCGGGGATGGGTGACTGGAGGTGGAGGTTCGATCCGACGCGCCCGGAAATCGTTTGGACGATGGCAAGGCCAAGCCCGCTGCCATCGCCCCCGGATGCGCCACGAACGAACCTGTCGGTCAGCGAGGCAAGCTGGTCGGGTGGGATGACGGGACTTTCATTGTCAACCGTCAGGGTTCCGTCTGCGCCCAGCCGGACCTGAACCGGCCCGGCCTGCCCGTGGCGCAGGGCGTTCTCGATCAGGTTGCGCGCAACGATTGCCACGGCGTCGGGGTCGATGTGGGACATGACGGCCGCATCGGGCAGGGCGAGGGTCACGCGGCCCGCATCCGGCCCATGATCGAAGTCATGCACCACGAGCGAGAGGATGGCACAAAGATCGGTTGGGCGGTCGGATACCAGCCGCGCCCCTTCGGCGCGGGCCAGTTGCATCAGGCGTTCCGACAGGCGGGTGAGGCGTTTGAGCGTCTGTTCTACCTCATCGGCGCGGCGGCGGGTCTCAGGGTCTGTGGCCTGCTGGCGCAGGCGCTGCACCTGCGCCAGCGCCCCTGCCAGTGGCGTGCGCAATTCATGCGCAGCATTGGCGGCAAAGCTGCGTTCGGCTGCAAAGGCCATGTCCAGCCGCGCCAGAAGATCATTCACCGTATCGGCAATCGGGCGAAGCTCGTCCGGCAGGCCATCCACGGGCACAGGGGAAAGCGCCGTGGCCCCGCGGCGCGAGAGCTGATTGCGCAGCGCTTCGAGCGGGCGCAACCCGAAGCCCAGTCCGTAGAAGATTGCAACGACGCTGAGCGGAACCATGACCATAAGCGGCAGCGCGAGGGCGACGGCCATTTCCACCCCGACCTCCTGCCGGTGAGACAGGGGTTCGGCGATGGTCAGGATGACCGTGCCGCGGACTGCCGAGTCTTGGAAAAAACGGTGGCCGTTCGCCTCGTGGAAGCCGGACTGCCGGAAGGCGGGGAAATCGTCCGGATCGGCGCGGTGCGAGGTGAGCAGGATAGCCCCCGTATCGTCGCGCACCACATAGGTGAAGTGTTCGTCATGGGCGGCAAGGCCGGTGACGCGGCGGGTAATCCCTTCTTCTTCTCGGTTCAGAACATCGACCACGGCCAGTTGCAGGATGCGTTGCCCGGTTTCCTGCAGGGCGGAATCGAACACCTCATCCAGTTCTGCGGACAGCAGGCGTGCGGTGAAGACGGCTGTGGACAGCCACAGGGCCGTGACAATGACCGACAGCGCGATGGCCGAACGGATGCGGATCGACCCCGGCCTCATGGCTGCGCCAGACGGTAGCCAAGGCCGCGTTCGGTGAGGATGATATCGGCCCCCAGCTTCTTGCGCAGGCGGCTGATGTGGACCTCGGTCGTGTTGCTTTCGACCTCGGCGTCAAAGGAGTAGAGGCGTTCCTCCAGCAGGGATTTCGACAGGAGTTGATCGGGCTTTTGCAGAAAGGCCTCTAGCAGCACCCATTCTCGCGCGGTCAGCGGCACGGGTTTGCCCGCGCGCAGCAGGCGGCGGGCGGCCAGATCGATGGACAGGTCGCGCAGGGTGATGCAAGGGTTGGGGTTGCCGGAATAGCGGCGAGAGACAGCGCCGATGCGGGCCGAAAGTTCAGTCAGATCAAAGGGTTTGACCAGATAGTCATCGGCCCCGGCATTTAGCCCGTCGATCCGGTCTGACACCTGATCCAGCGCGGTCATGATGATGACCGGGGTCTTGTCACCCCCGGCGCGCAATTTGCGCAGGAAGGGCAGGCCGCGCCCATCGGGCAGCATCAGATCCAGCAGGATCAGGTCGAAATGCGCGGTTGCCAGCGCATCGTCCGCTGCATCCAGCCGTGCCGCCCAGTCGACGGAATGCCCTTCGCCCTCCGCCTGTTCGCGGATGGCGGTCGCGATCACGCGATCATCTTCGACCAGCAATATCCGCATCGGCGTGGTGTCCTTTCGGGCCCTTCCGCCAGCCTGTTACCGCGCCAACCTGACGCCGACCTGAAGCAGATTTTTCCCGCGCTTCAGGCAGGCGTCAGTTCCACAGCGCAGAAGGGCTGCATGGATGAGCCCTGCGGAGTGTCACGCATGATCCGACTGTCAACAAGCCTTGTCATCGCCTGCCTGCTGGTCGTCGCGCCGGCACTGGCGGATGACGATTGCGCCGTCCCGATGGCGGAGTGGCAGCCGCGCGATGCAGTGATGCAGTTGGCGGCGAAGAATGGCTGGCGCGTGAAAAGGATCCGGCTGGATGACGGCTGTTACGAAGTGACTGGCCGCGATGCCGAGGGGCGATGGATTGAGGTGAAGCTCGATCCTGCGACGCTGTCGATCATCAAGATGGAGTTCGAAGGTCACGGACATGGCGGCGGCAGCCATAGCGAAAACGAAGACTGATCACCGGGTCTTGGACCTGCTTTGAGATGGAGAAACGGAAGATGAAACAGGTATTCGCACTTGTTCTGGCGGGCAGCGCCCTGATTGCCGGGCAGAATGCGCTGGCCGCGACCGCGCCGGTTGCAGCGCATGGTTTTGCATTTGACGCACCGATGGCCGCAACCCGCCCGTCGCTGCCCCCCACACTTGTCAGCGATGACGGGGAAGAGGGCACATGGTTCTTTTCCAATGGCGGCGGCAGCGGGTCGGGCGACGACAATGGTGGCGGCAACGGCAGCGACGATTGCAACGCGGATGATGACCCGTCCTGCGCTTTGGGGGGCGCGGGGAATGCCGCTCCGGCAGGCACCGTCGCCCCGCCGCAGAACGGGCTGTTCACCAACGGCACCGCGCCGCAGGTCAAATCGAACTGACAAGGATAACCGACATGAAACCGCTTCTTGCCGCATTGGCACTGACCACCGCGATCATCGCCCCCGGCCTTGCGCTGGCGCGCCCCGTCACCCT
>PNND01000063.1 GCA_013824045.1 Rhodobacter sp.
TCAGCATGGGCTGGCGCTGAATTTTCGCAGGAAATTCGTTGCGTCAGCCCTTCGTTCCGATGACCAGACGATAGCCGACCGCCTCGGCGATATGCGGACGGCGGACGGTGGCGCTGTCGTCCAGATCGGCGATGGTGCGGGCCACGCGCAGAATGCGGTGATAGCCGCGTGCCGTAAGGCCGAAGCGTTCCGCCGCGCGGGCGAGGAATTCACGCCCTTCGGTATCGGGGCTGGCGGTTTCCTCCAAGAGGCTGCCTTCCATATCGGCATTCACGCGCAGGGTCGGGTGACCTGTGAAACGCGCGCTCTGGCGGGCGCGGGCGGCAGCGACGCGGGCCGCCACGGTGGCCGAGCTGTCGCCTGTCGGCGGTAGGTCGAGGTCTTGCCACGCCACAGGCGGGGCCTCGACCCGCAAATCGAAGCGGTCCATCAGGGGGCCGGAGATGCGGCCCAGATAATCCTCGCCGCAGATCGGGGCCTTGGTGCAGGCGCGGGCCGGATCGGTGAGATAGCCGCATTTGCAGGGGTTGGCGGCGGCGATCAGCAGGAAACGGCAGGGATAGCGGATATGGGCATTGGCGCGGGCGACGACGACTTCGCCCGTCTCGATCGGTTGGCGGAGGGTTTCCAGAACGGGGCGGGCGAATTCAGGGAATTCGTCGAGGAACAAGACGCCGTTATGGGCAAGGCTGATTTCGCCGGGCTTGGCCCCCTTGCCGCCGCCGACGATGGCGGCCATCGATGCGGTGTGATGCGGTTCGCGGAAGGGGCGGGCGCGCGAGATGCCGCCTTCGCTGATCAGACCCGCCAGCGAATGAACCATGGAGGTTTCCAGCGCCTCGGCGGCAGAGAGCGGCGGCAGAATGCCCGGCAGGCGCGCGGCGAGCATGGATTTGCCCGAGCCGGGGGTGCCGATCATCAGCATGTGATGGCGGCCTGCGGCAGCGATTTCCAGCGCACGCTTGGCGCGTTCCTGACCCTTGACCTCGCGCAGGTCGCGGTGGGTGGGGCCATTTGTGACCTCGCCCGCCTCGGCGGGCGTCAGGGCCATCTGGCCGGTGTAATGGCGGACGACCTCATCCAGCGAGGCGGCCGCGAGCACCTGCACCGCGCCGACCCAAGCCGCCTCGGGGCCCGAGGCGCGGGGGCAGAGGAGGGTACGGTCTTCCTCGGCGGCGGCCATGGCGGCAGGAAGGGCACCCGCGACGGCGATCAGGCGGCCATCCAGCGACAACTCGCCCAGCGCGACCGTCGCCTCGACCATGTCCTTGGGGAGGATGTCGAGCGCGGCCAGCAGGGCCAGCGCGATGGGCAGATCGAAATGCGAGCCTTCCTTGGGCAGATCTGCGGGGGAGAGGTTCACGATGATCCGGCGCGAGGGCAGCGCGATGGAGAGCGCGGCAAGGGCGGCGCGGACGCGTTCCTTGGCTTCGGATACGGCCTTGTCGGGCAGGCCCACCACGCCGAAATAGGGCATGCCGGGGGCGACGGCGCATTGCACCTCGACCATCCGCGCCTCGACCCCTTCGAAGGCCACTGTGAAGGCCCTTGCCAGCATGATGCCCACCCCTTTGTCAGCAGGGGTAGACCGGGAATGGTTTACGAACGGTAAATCGCCATGAAGGCGGGCCAGGCTTCCGGGTCGGCCAGGGTCTTGTCGCGGCAGAAGGCGTTGCAGAAGCCGAAGCGGCGGCCATCCAGTTCCAGCGCATGGGTGACCGGCGTGCCGGAATAGGGGCAGAGGGCGTTTTCGGTATCCAACCCCTCTATCGCCCGCGCGGGCAGGGGCGTGGGCCCGGGCCAAGGGCGGGTGGGATAGTCGCGGCGATAGTAATCCTGATCCGCGCCGTCGATCAGGCCCATGGCCCGCCAGCGGCGGAAGGAAGGGTGCGACAGGTGCGCTTGGACATAATCCATCGCCTCGGCCCCCATGGGTAGGTTGTAGGTGGCAATGCGGGTGGCGACGGGGGCGAAGAAGGCATCTGCTGCCGAGTAGTCGCCACAAAGCCACGGGCCGATGCTGCCCGTCTGGTCGCGCGCCCATGACCAGATCACCTGCAACCTGTCCAGATCGGCAATCACCTCGGGCGGGGGGCTGCAATCGGTATAGCTTACGCGCAGGTTCATCGGGCAATAGCTGCGCAGCGCGGTGAAACCTGCATGCATTTCGGCCGACAGAACGCGGGCGATGGCGCGGGCCTTTGGGTCCGCAGGCCACAGCCCTGCCTCGGGGTGGCGGGACGCGAGTTCTTCGGCGATGGCGATGGTTTCCGGCACGACCACACCGTCAGGGGTGCGCATCGTGGGGGCGGTTTTCGCGGGGTGGAACTGCTTGAGCAGGGTGGGCAGTTCGTCCGTGTAAAGCCGCGCGCGGTGGAGTTTGACCGGAATGCCGAAGGCATCAAAGAAGAGCCAGCCCCGCAGGCTCCAAGACGAATAGGCGCGGTCGCCGATCACGAGGTCATAGGTCATAGGTGCATCCCCTGCTTTGGGGCGACCCTAGCCTGCCCCAGCGCGGCAGGGAAATGGCCTTTGCTGATGCGATGCATCACAGGCTGTGATCAGGGCCACGGATCAGGGCCACGATCAGGGGCAGTGGTTGACCGCGATCAGCGCGCGGCTCTGCAGGCCGTGGTCGATGCGGGTGACCGACAGGTTGTCGATGCTTTGGGCGAGGACTTCGGCCGGGGTGCAGGCGCGGGCGGCCTGCACCTGCGTGAGAATCGCGCCGAAATGGGCCACGATCACCAGATCGCGCCCGCGATGGGCCGATATCAGCCGGTCCACCGCAAGGGTGACGCGGGCGCTGGCGGCATTCCAGCTTTCGCCGCCGGGGGGCGCGTGAGGACCGGGGTCTTCCCAATAGGCGCGGGACAGGTCGGGGTGGGTGCGGGCGATGGCGTCCCAAGGCTGGCCATCCCAGTCGCCAAAATGCATCTCGCGCAGGGCGGGATCATGCGGCAGGCGGTGGCGGCCATGGGCCAGCACATCGGCGGTGGCGGATGCGCGAATGAGATCGGAGGAAATCAGCAGCGCATCCCGTGGCAGATGCGCGTCCAGCCGCTTGAGGCGGGCATGGTCGGACAGATCGGCGGGCACGTCGCGCCAGCCGACCATCGTTTTTTCGTGCGTGGGGCCGTGGCGCACCCACCAAAGGCGGGTCACATCCATGGCGGCATTTGGCCCTTGAGGACGATGGGCAACCCCGCCATGACGCCCACCACCAGATCGGCCTGCGCGGCCATCCGTTGGTTCAACCGCCCCTGCGCATCGCGGAAGGCGCGGGCAAGGGCGTTGTCGGGCACGATGCCCCATCCCACCTCATTCGACACCATGATCACCGGGGCGGGACAGGCGGCCAACGCGGCCAGAAGGGACGCGGTTTCCGCCTCAAGATCATGCTCGGCCAGCAGGTGATTGGTCAGCCAGAGCGTGGCACAATCAACCAGCACCACCTCGCCCTGCTTTGCCCCGGCCAGAGCGGTGCAGAGATCAAGCGGGGCCTCGACCGTTTCCCACCCTGCCCCGCGGTCGGCGCGGTGGCGGGCGATACGGTCGCGCATCTCATCATCCCAGGCCTCGGCCGTGGCGATATAGCGGCGCGGGCGGGCACTGCCGGTGGCCAGACGTTCGGCGAGAGCGGACTTGCCCGACCGCGCGCCGCCGATCACAAAGCTGAATCCTGAAAGCAAGAAAATTTCGTCGGTCATTGATCCAGTCAAGTGCGCGCCCCGTATCTATCCTTGAAAATGGCAGGAAATGCCTCTGCGCGTTGTCTGACTGGGGGTTCATCATGGCGCTCGACGGATATAACGACCAAACGATGTCTCGCCAAGCGATGCGGGCGGAACTTCTCGATGCGGAAACGGAATTGCGGCTGGCCTATGCCTGGCGCGACCAGCGTGATGAGCAGGCGCTGCATCGGCTGGTGACGGCCTATATGCGGTTGGCGATCAGCATGGCCGCGAAATTCCGCCGCTATGGCGCGCCGATGAATGACCTGATTCAGGAAGCGTCGCTTGGCTTGATGAAGGCGGCCGAGAAGTTTGATCCCGATCGTGGCGTGCGCTTTTCCACCTATGCGGTGTGGTGGATCAAGGCGAGCATTCAGGATTACGTGATGCGGAACTGGTCCATGGTGCGGACCGGGTCCACCAGCAGCCAGAAGGCGCTGTTCTTCAACCTGCGCCGGGTGCAGGCCAAGTTGGAGCGTGAAGCATCGCAGCGCGGCGAGACGCTGGATCAGTTCCAGCTGCGCCAGTTGGTCGCCACCGAAGTGGGCGTGTCGCTGGCGGATGTGGAGATGATGGAAGGCCGTCTGTCGGGTTCAGACTTTTCGCTGAACGCCGCGCAATCGTCGGATGAGGACGGGCGCGAGTGGATCGATGCGCTGGAAGATGACGGCCCGCAGGCAGCCGAGTCGGTGGAACTGGCCCATGATGCGGAACGGCTGCGCCAGTGGCTGGTGACGGCGATGGCAGCCCTGAACGCGCGCGAGCGGTATATCGTTGCCGAGCGCAAGCTGAAGGACGAGCCGCGCACGCTGGAGAGCTTGGGCGAGGAACTGGGCCTGTCGAAAGAGCGGGTGCGTCAGTTGGAAGCCGCGGCTTTCGCCAAGATGCGCCGCAGCCTTGAGCAGCAATCGCGTGAGGTCGTCGCGTTGCTGGCATGATCCACCGGCTGATCCCCGCGCTGCTGGCGCTGCATCTTTGCAGCGCAGCGGCAGCGCGTGAGATCGCGCCGGAGGCGCTGGACAGCCTGCCAATGGTGGATGTGTTCGTGTTGGGTGAGGTGCATGACAACCCGGCCCATCACCGCAATCAGGCCCGCGCGCTGCGGGCCATAGCCCCTGCCGCGCTGGTGTTCGAGATGTTGCAGCAGGCGCAGGTGGATGCGCTGCCCGATGACCTGACGGATGCGGCGGCGGTCGAGGCGGCGACGCAGTGGGAAGCGCGGGGCTGGCCGGATTTTTCGATGTATCATCCCCTGTTCACCGCAGCGCCGGAGGCCCGCATCTATGCGGGCGATGTGCCGCGCCCGGTGGTGGTGCAGGCGCTTCGCGAAGGCGCGGCGGTGGCCTTTGGCGACGGGGCCGCGCAATTCGGGCTGACGACGCCCTACCCGCCCGAGGTGCAGAAAGAACGGGAGGCCGATCTGCTGGCCGCGCATTGCTTTGCAATGCCCCCCGAGGCGATGGGCAGCATGGTCGAGGCGCAGCGGTTGCGCGATGCGGTGCTGGCGCAGGCGGCGCTTAGGGCGCTGGAGGAAACGGGCGGGCCGGTGGTGGTGATCACCGGGGTGGAACATGCGCGCACCGATATCGGGGTGCCCGCCCTGATCCGGCAGGCGCAGCCGGGGGTCACGGTGCTGTCCATCGGGCAGGTGGAGCGTGCGCCGACGGGACGGCCGCCGCATCACCTTTGGATCGTGACCGATGGCGTGGCCGACCGGGGCGATCCCTGCGCGGCGTTTGGGTCGACCGAGGGGTGAGGCGCCTATTCCGGATGCGCGCCCATCCCGATGTAAGGTTGAGTTTGCGCCCGCTCCCCCCTACACCAAGGGCTGACGGGACAAGCGGAGCCTTCCGATGCTGGCCGACAAGCGCATCCTATTGATCATCGGGGGCGGCATTGCCGCCTACAAGTCGCTGGAGCTGATCCGGCTCTTGCGCAAGGCGGGCGCGGCGGTGACGCCGGTGCTGACCAAGGCCGGGGCGGAATTCGTGACGCCGCTGTCGGTTTCTGCACTGGCGGGCGAGAAGGTCTACACCCAGTTGTTCGATCTGACGGATGAGGCCGAGATGGGCCATATCCAGCTGTCCCGCTTGGCCGACCTGCTGGTGGTTGCCCCGGCGACGGCGGACCTGATGGCGAAGATGGCGCAGGGGCGGGCGGATGATCTGGCATCGACGCTTTTGCTCGCCACGGATACGCCGGTTCTGGTGGCCCCGGCGATGAACGTGCGGATGTGGCAGCACCCGGCGACGCAGCGAAATATCAAGGCGCTGCAAGGGGATGGCGTGCGGTTCATCGGCCCTGATGAGGGCGAGATGGCCTGTGGCGAATATGGCCCCGGGCGGATGGCGGAACCTGCGGCCATTCTGGACGCGATCCAGCGCGCGCTGACGGCGGGGCCACTGGTTGGCAAACATGTGCTGGTGACATCGGGGCCGACGCATGAGCCGATTGATCCGGTGCGCTATATCGCCAACCGATCCTCGGGCGCGCAGGGCACGGCGATTGCCGCCGCGCTGCGCGATCTGGGCGCACGGGTAACCTTTGTGACCGGGCCTGCCACAGTGCCGCCCCCCCAAGGGGTGCAGGTGGTGCGGGTGGAAACGGCGCGGGCCATGCTGGCGGCGGTGGAGGCGGCGCTGCCTGCGGACGCCGCCGTGATGGCGGCGGCGGTGGCGGATTGGCGGGTGGCCGAGGAATCGCAGAGCAAAATCAAGAAGGTGGCGGGGGCGGCCCTGCCCGTGCTGAGCTTTGCCGAGAACCCCGATATCCTTAAGACGGTCGCGCAGTCGCTGACCCATCGCCCCCGGCTGGTGGTGGGGTTCGCGGCGGAAACCGATGATGTGCTGGCCCATGCGCAGGCAAAGCTGGCACGAAAGGGATGTGATTGGATCGTGGCCAATGATGTCTCGCCCGAGACCGGGATCATGGGCGGGGCCGAAAACGCGGTGACGCTGATTTCGGCAGCGGGATCAGAGGCTTGGCCGCGCTTGCCGAAGGATGAGGTGGCGCGCAGGCTGGCCCAGCGGATCGCGGCGGCGCTGGGGTGAGGACAAAATTCTTTGAAGAATTTTGCCAAGAATTTTCTGAAAATTCTTGGCTGCGGGAGGGTGAATGATACCGGTGCTGAAAATCCTGTGGGAGAACTGGGCGGACCCTGCCCTTGGCCTGCCCGCCTATGAAACGCCGGGATCGGCGGGGGCGGATCTGCGGGCCAACCTGCCCCCCGAACAGCGCGCGGCGGGGTTTACGCTGGCCCCGATGCAGCGCGCGATTGTGCCGACAGGGCTGCGGGTGGAAATCCCCTTCGGGTTCGAGATGCAGATCCGGCCCCGGTCGGGCCTCGCGCTGAAGCATGGCATCACCCTGCCCAACACGCCCGGCACCATCGACAGCGACTATCGCGGGCCTTTGGGGGTGGCGCTGGTCAACCTGGGCGATGCGCCCTATGTCATCGCGCATGGCGACAGGGTGGCGCAGATGATTGTGGCCCCGGTGATTCAGGTGGGATTTCAAGTGGTTGACAGCCTGACAGAGACAGCGCGGGGCGAAGGCGGCTTCGGGTCGACGGGGAAGCGATGATCCTTGTCCTTGCGATGGCGGGGGCGCTCTGGGGGATCGGGGCGCTAATGAAGGTGCCGTCATCGGTGCGGTTCGGGATGCTGGCGCTGCTTTGGGCGGCAGTGGTGGGGCTGCATCTGGCGCTGCCGGACGGGCATCCGCTGCGGATGGCCACAGGCGGCGCGGCGCAGGGCTGGGTGGCGCTGGGGGTCCTTGCGGGGTTGGCGCTGGCCTATCGGGCGGGGCTCAGGCGGCTGCGGGCCAAGGTGGCCCCTGCGTCGGCGCAAGCGCCGTCAGGGGCCTTTCGCCCGGCGGAACTGGATCGCTATGCCCGGCATATCATGCTTCGCGAGATCGGCGGGCCGGGGCAGAGAAAGCTAAAGGATTCCAAGGTATTGGTTATTGGTGCCGGGGGCCTTGGATCGCCTGCGCTGCTCTATCTGGCGGGGGCCGGGGTGGGGGTTCTGGGCTTTGTCGATGATGACATGGTGGATGGGTCGAACCTGCAGCGCCAGATCATCCATGCCGATCAGCGCATCGGGATGCCGAAGGTGTTTTCCGCCGAGATCGCGCTGCGGGCGTTGAACCCGTTCATCGAATTGCGCCCCTATCATCGGCGGCTGGATGAGGCGGCGGCGCGGGCGCTGTTTGCGGATTATGACCTGATCCTGGACGGGACCGACAATTTCGACACCCGCTACATGGTGAACCGGGTTGCGGTGGAGCTGGGCAAGCCGTTGATTTCAGGGGCGATCACGCAGTGGGAGGGGCAGTTGTCGCTGTTCGATCCGGCGCGCGGGGGCCCTTGCTATGAATGCGTCTTTCCCACCCGCCCGGCACCGGGGATGGTGCCCACCTGCGCCGAGGCGGGCGTGGCGGCCCCCCTGCCCGGCGTGATCGGCGCGATGATGGCGATGGAGGCCGTCAAGCAGATCACTGGCGCGGGCGAGGGGTTGCAGGGGCGGCTGATGATCCATGATGCGCTTTTTGCAGAGACGCGGGTGATCGGGATCACGCCGCGCGCCGATTGCCCGGTGTGCGGCGCAAGGGGTTGAGAACGCTGGGTTTACGGTCGGGTTCCGGCGCAATAGGCGGTGCCGCTGCCGGTGCAGCACGTTGGTGCAGACGGCTGTGCAGACGCACGGGGGTCTTACGGAGCGTTAACCTTAACGCCGCGGTAAAAAGGGGCCTGCCGCGCACTGGACAGCGCAAGGGCAGCGCAGCATAGTCTTGCGCCAGAAACGTGACCATCCAACCGGGAGAACGACCGATGACGCTGACCGCATGGGCCTCTGGCCTGTCGCTTGCCCTTGGGCTGACCGCCACTGCCGCCTTCGCCCAGGACGTGCCTGATCTGGCCGGGCGCGAAGTGGTGGTGGTGACCGAGAACGCTTATCCGCCGCTGCAATTCCTCGACAAATCCGGGCAGGCCGTGGGCTGGGAATATGACGCGATGGCAGAGATCGCCAAGCGGCTGAACATCACGGTGAAATATGAGAATATTTCCTGGGACGCGATGATTCCGGCGGTGTCGGAGGGGCAGTTCGATCTGGGCATGACGGGGATCACCATCCGCGATGACCGCAAGGATAAGGTCGATTTCTCGGATGCCTATATGCGGTCGGAGATGCTGATGATGGTGCGCGGCGATGAGGCGCGGTTTACCGACGCGGCAGGCTTTGCTGCCGATCCGGAATTGCTGATGGCAGCCCAGCCCGGCACCACGCCCTTCTATGTGGGCGTCTATGAGGTGCTGGATGGCAACGAGGAAAACGCCCGGATCGTGAAGTTCGAAACCTTTGGTGCGGGGCTTGAGGCATTGAAGGCTGGGGATGTGGACCTTGTGCTGTCGGACAGCACCGCGGCCAACGGCTATGTTTCCGGGTCCGAAGGCGGGCTGAAGATCATCGGCGCGCCGCTGGGGGCCGAGGATTTCGGATTCATCTTCCCGAAGGGTTCCGATCTGGTGGCGCCGATCAATGCGGCCATTGCCAGCATGAAGGCGGATGGCACGCTGGATGCGCTGAACACCAAGTGGTTCCTTGAATATTCGATGGGCGAGTGAGCCAGTCCGTTCCTGAACAGGGGGCCCCGGTGGTAAAGCCGGGGCCTTTCGCATGACCCCGAACCCGAAACTGGAAAATGATTTTCCGTGGTGGCTGCTGATCGTGGCCGGCACTGGCATCTGGCTGTTCTACGAGGTCTGGGCCAATGCGGAATACTCCGCCGTGATGGCCACACTATCGCGCGGCATCTGGATCACGATCATGGTGTCGGTCGTGGGCTATGCGGGGGCCTGCCTTCTGGGCCTTGCGCTGGCGGTGGGGTGTTTGTCGCGGTTCCTGATCCTGCGGCAGATGTGCCGACTTTACATCGAGGTGATGCGGGGCGTCCCGATCATCGTGCTGCTCTTGTATGTGGCCTTCGTGCTGGCCCCGCTTGGCGTGGCGGGGATCAATGCGGTGCTGGAGCCTTTGGGGGCAGATCCGGTGCGGACGCGGGATTTCCCCCTGCTGTGGCGGGCGGTGCTGGCACTGGTGCTGGCCTATGCGGCCTTTCTTGCCGAGATTTTCCGCGCCGGGTTGCAAGCGGTGGATGAGGGGCAGGTGGAGGCGGCCAAAGCGCTGGGCCTGAACGGATGGCAGCGGTTTCGGCATATCACATTCCCGCAGGCGTTTCGGATGATCCTGCCGCCTTTGGGGAATGACTTCGTGGCAATGGTGAAGGACAGTTCGCTGGTGAGCGTGCTGGGCGTGGGGGATATCACGCAGTTGGCCAAGGTGACGGCGGCGGGGAATTTCAAGTATTTTGAAACCTATAACGTGGCCGCTCTGATCTATCTGACGATGACGATCGGGCTGAGCCTGCTGCTGCGGCGGCTGGAGCGGCGGTTGAAAGCGCGCGAGGAGCGGTAGGCGGAACCGGGGGCCAGCCCCCGGACCCCCGGGGTATTTTTGCCAAGATGAAGCAGCGGGCTGCGGTTTGGGCGTTGGGGGTGGACGTTGCCCCCTGCCCTGCCTAGCTTTGTTGCCAAAGGAGACCCCATCCCATGACCAATCCCCTGCTTGCCCCCTGGACTGCCGAATTCGGCCTGCCGCCCTTTGCTGCCATCACGGACGTCGATTTCGGCCCGGCCTTCGACGTGGCGCTGACGGAGGCGCGGGCGGCGGTGGCGGGAATTGCGGATCAGGCGGAGGCGCCGACCTTCGCCAATACCATCGCGGCGCTGGAACTGGCCGAGGGGGCCTTGGACCGGGTGTCGGGGGTGTTCTACAACCTTGCCGGGGCCGATAGCACCGAGGCGCGCGAGGCGTTGATGCGCGATCTGGCCCCGAAAATGAGTGCCTTTGCATCCGAGGTGACCAACAACAAGCGGCTTTGGGCGCGGATCGATGATCTGTGGGCGCGGCGCGATGCCTTGGGGCTGGAGCCGGAACAGATGCGGGTGCTGACGCTGTACCGGCGGATGTTCGTCCGGTCGGGCGCGGAGCTGGAGGGGGCAGAGGCCGCGCGGTTGACCGAGGTGAAGGCGCGGCTGGCGGTGCTGGGGACGCAGTTTTCGCAGAACCTGCTGGCGGATGAGCGGGAGTGGTTCATGCAGCTGGCCGAGGAGGATCTGGCGGGGCTGCCGGATTTCGTGGTCGATGCCGCGCGGGCGGCGGGCAAGGAGCGGGGGCAGAACGGGCCGGTGGTCACGCTGAGCCGGTCGCTGATCGTGCCCTTCCTGCAATTCTCGCCCCGGCGGGAATTGCGGCGGGTGGCCTATGAGGCATGGGTCGCGCGGGGGGCGAACGGGAATGCCCATGACAACCGGGCGATTGCGGCGGAGATTCTCAGCTTGCGCGAGGAGCGGGCGAAGCTGTTGGGCTATGAGAGTTTCGCGGCGTTCAAGCTGGAGCCCGAGATGGCCAAGACGCCCGGCGCGGTGCGCGATCTGCTGATGCGGGTCTGGGAGCCGGCGAAGCGCAAGGCGAGGGCGGATGCGGGCGTGTTGGAGGCGATGCTGCGGGCGGATGGTATCACGGGCGATCTGGAGCCGTGGGATTGGCGGTTCTATTCCGAGCGGCGGCGGATGGCGGAGCATGATCTGGATGAGGCGGCGCTGAAGCCTTACCTCGGGCTGGAGGCGATGCTGGGCGCGATGTTTGGCTGTGCGAGCCGCCTGTTCGG
>PNND01000125.1 GCA_013824045.1 Rhodobacter sp.
GTGATCGAACGCCCCCGCGCCGTGACCGTCCGCTTCCTGAACGCACAGGGCGATGTCGAAGAGCGTGACTTCGTCCATCTCTGGGCCACCAGCGTGCAGCACCAGATCGACCATCTGGCCGGCAAGATGTATTTCGACCATCTCTCGCCCCTGAAACGCAAGATGCTGCTGGCCAAGGCGGAAAAGCTGCGGAGGCGGGGATGAAAATCGTTTTCATGGGCACCCCCGATTTCTCGGTCCCCATCCTGAATGCCCTCGCCGCACAGCACGACATCCTCGCCGTCTACACCCAGCCACCCCGCCCCGCAGGCCGGGGCAAAGAGCTGCGCCCCACCCCGGTCCATGCCGCCGCCGAACGGCTCGGCCTGCCCGTCCGCCATCCCACCAGCCTGAAATCCCCGGAAGAACAGGCCGTCTTCGCCGCCCTCGGCGCCGATGTGGCGGTGGTCGTCGCCTATGGCCTGATCCTGCCTCAAGCCATCCTCGATGCCCCGCGCCACGGCTGCCTGAATATCCACGCCTCGCTCCTGCCCCGCTGGCGCGGCGCGGCCCCAATCCACCGCGCCATCATGGCCGGCGATTCGGAAACCGGCATCTGCATCATGCAGATGGAGGCAGGGCTCGACACCGGCCCCGTGCTCCTGCGCCAGTCCACCCCCATCGGGGCCGAAGACACCACCCAAGACCTGCACGACCGCCTATCCCAGATGGGCGCCAGCCTCATCCTCAACACCCTCGCCGCGCTGCCTGCGCTCACCCCCGAACCCCAACCCGACGACGGCGTCACCTACGCCAGCAAGATCGACAAGCTTGAGGCCCGCATCGACTGGACCCGCCCCGCCACCGACATCGACCGCCAGGTCCGCGGCCTCTCCCCCTTCCCCGGTGCCTGGTGCATGGCCGGGGGCGAACGCATCAAACTCCTCCGCTCCCGCCTCACCCCCGGCACAGGACAACCCGGTCAGGTCCTCCACGGCCTCACCATCGCCTGCGGTTCAGGTGCCGTCGACATCACCCTTGCCCAGCGCGAAGGCAAAAAACCCCAATCCCCCACCGATTTCCTGCGCGGCTTCCCCCTTCCCGCCAAACTGGCCTGATCTGCTGGACTGATCCGGCCCACTGCGCCATGATCGCACCGGAAACCCCGGAGGCCCCCATGCCCTTCCTGATCCTGATCATCATCGGTGCCGCCGCAGGCTTCCTCGCCACCCGCTTCATGCGGGTGCAGACCGATGTTCCCACCACCATTGCCATCGGCATCGCTGGCGCGCTGGTGGGCTGGGGCATCCTGCGCTTTTTGGTATCGGTCTCAGGCTGGGTCGCGGCCTTCGTCGGCGCGATCATCGGCGCCATGGCGTTGATCTGGCTCTGGCAGAAATACGTCTCGAAGTGATCAACCCAGTCGCCGCGCGGCATCCTTCAGCTTGAAACCCGCGCCTCCGGCCACGTCCCAGATCAGCCGCCCCTGCCACGCCGCGAACAGCATCGCCGCCGCCTCGCCTCGGCATCCCTGCTTGGCCGTCAGAACCCGCTCCACCGATTGCCGCCACTCTGCCGCCCGCGCCGCCGCCTCAGGATCGGCCAGACTGGCCATGATCAGCCCGCGCGGCAGCACGCCGGACAAAGCCTTCAGATAGCCCTGCGCCGTCTCCTCGGTGGCGGCGATGCGCTCGCCCGCCTCCATCACCCCATCCCAGCCCTGCGCCAAGGCCGCGCGCAGCATGCCCGCCCGGTCGCCATAGCGCTGCACCAATGTCGGCGGGGCCAGTCCACAGACCTTCGACACCGTGCCAAAGGACACCGCGCCCGCACCATCCTCGGCCAAAAGACCAAGGATGGCTGCAAACACTTCATCATCCGGAACGCTGCGCGGTCTACCCATGATTAAACGAATAGCCGTTCATCAAAATCCACACAAGCCCTAGCGCTTTGGCGATCCCGGCCGCGGCGGCCGCGCCTTGTAGACCGGCAACCGCCAGCCAAAGCGCAGGCTCCCCGCCCGCAGGATCAGCGTCACCAGCGCGCAGCCCAGCAGCGCCTGCCACCCCTCGGCGCCCACCCCGCCCAGCAGCACCGCCACCCCCGCGCCGCAGAAGGCGCAGGTGACGTAAAGCTCCCCCTGCTTCAACACCAGCGGCACCTCGTTGCACACGACATCGCGCATCAGCCCGCCCATGCAGCCCGTCACCATCCCCATCACCAGAACGACCGGCCAGCCCAACCCCTCGGCCAGCGCCACACCAACGCCCGCCGGCACCGCCACGGCCAGCGCAAAGGCATCCAGCCATTCCAGCGCGCGATAGCGGCTCTCCAACCGATGCGCGCCAAAGAACACCAGCACTGCCGCCACCGCCGCCACAAGCAAAAGCACCGGGTCGGATGTCCAAAGCGGCGGGCGATCCAGCATAACATCGCGCAAAGTCCCGCCTCCCACCGCCGTCAGGCAGGCCACGAATATGAACCCCACGATATCAAGCTGCGACCGGCTTGCCACTAGCGCGCCCGTCAGCGCGAAAATCGCCACCGAGGCATAGTCCAGCGCGGGCAGCAGCGCCTCGGCCGGCAGGGCAAGGCCGGGCGTCATCATGCGCTCTTCGTCTTGAACGGGGCCATCCCCGCCCGCGCCAGCGCATCCGCCCGCTCGTTCTCCTCATGCCCGGCATGGCCCTTGATCCAGCGCCAGTCCACCTTGTGCCGCGCCTGCGCCGCATCCAGCCGCTGCCACAGATCGGCATTCTTCACCGGATCACGCCCCGCCGTGCGCCATCCGTTGCGCTTCCAGCCATGGATCCATTCCGTCACGCCGTTCTTCACATAGGCGCTGTCGGTCACGATGATGATTTCAGACGGCCGCGCCAGCGTCTCCAGCGCCGAAATCGCCGCCAGCAACTCCATCCGGTTGTTGGTGGTCATCGCCTCGCCACCCTGCAGCGTGCGCTCCTTCACCACGGCCCCCGCCTCCCGCGCCAGCAGCAACACGCCCCAGCCTCCGGGGCCGGGATTGCCCGAACAGGCACCATCGGTATAGGCGTAAAGTTCTGGCATGGCGGCTCCCTTTGGTCCCGTTTAGGCACCCCCAAACCAACCGTCAACCAAGCCCCATCTTCTCTGCCAAAATATCCTCAGGGGGTGAGGAGCGATAGCTCCGAGGGGGCGGAACGCCCCCTGATTTTTCGCAGAAAAATCGTTCACTCAAACAGGATGGGCACCGCCAGACAGGCCAGAACTACCGCCGTCAGCAGCCCGCGCAACCGCATCCACCACGCGGGCGTCAGCCCCTGCCTCGCAAAGAACCCATCCAGCATCAACAGTCCCGCAAAGCCCGCGAACAGATTCACCGCCGCATCGCCCGGATCGCCGTTGACCATGAAGAACGCCCACAAGGCCGGAATGACCGACAGCGCATATCCCAGCGCCGCCAACTGCCCCTCGGCCTTTGTGGCAAACCCCCAGAGCACGCCCGACATGAAGGACAATATCACCGTCCCATAGGTCAGGCTGACATAGGTGCCCATGAACAGCGGGCTCATCCACTGCCCGCCCCAGCCCACTGTGGCCGGGAACAGCACATTCGCCGCCCCCCACAGAAACGGAATAAGCCCGGCAAGGCCCAGGATCAGCGCGGAACGGGGAATGGCATTCATGTCAGGCTCTTGATCAGGGCATCGATGCGCTTGGCGCGGGTGGGGGCGGTCTTGGCCGTGCCGATCTGATACAGCAATCCGCGCCGCTTGCCAGCCGTCAGCTCCTCCCACACCGCCGTCAGGTCCGCCTGCCGCAGCGCCAGCACCACATCCTCGGGCGTATCCACCTGGTCATCGGGCGCGGGGCGCAGCCGCACCTCCAGCACCTCGCTGGGGCTGATCCCCACACGGTCCAGCAAGGATGCCCCCGCCCAGAGGAACACCCCCTCCACCACCGGCGCGCGCGACAGGGCAAGGTTCACGGGATGGTCGTTGATCTCGCCTTCCACCCGCTTCGCCCCCTGCGCCAGCAGGGCCTCCGCCGCCTCTTCGGGCAGGCGCAAAACGGTATATGTCGCGCGGCCCCAGTCTACCGCCTCGACCGTGGCCTCAAAGACCACCCAATCGCTCACGCAGGCTCCCGCAGGATGCGCGGCACCTTGAACTCCACATTCTCCACCGCCGTCTCGACCATCTCCACCGTGGTCTCGAACCGCGCGCGGAAGGCGTCGATCACCTCATTGACCAACACCTCCGGCGCGCTCGCCCCGGCCGTGATGCCCACCGAACGGATCCCCTCCAGCGCGCGCCAATCTATATCCGTAGCCCGCTGGATCAGTTGCGCGTAAGGACAGCCCGCATTGGCCCCCACCTCCACCAGCCGCTTCGAATTCGATGAATTCGGCGCCCCGATCACCAGCAGCGCGTCGATCTTCCCCGCCATCGCCTTCACCGCCATCTGGCGGTTGGTCGTGGCATAGCAGATGTCGTCATGCGCAGGCGCGACAATGGCCGGAAACCGCGCCGTCAGCGCCGCCGCGATATCCGCCGTATCATCCACCGACAGCGTGGTCTGCGTGATAAAGGCCAACTTGCCCGGATCGCGCACCTTGAGCCCCGCCACATCCTCCACCGTTTCCACCAGCAGCACCTCGCCTTCCGGCAACTGCCCCATGGTCCCCACCGTCTCCGGGTGCCCCGCATGACCGATCATGATCATCTGCAACCCGTTCTCGCTGTGCCGCGCCGCCTCGTTATGCACCTTGGTCACAAGAGGGCAGGTCGCATCCACCGCGATCATCTCGCGCCGCGCCGCCTCGGCGGGCACCGCCTTCGGCACGCCATGGGCGGAAAACACCACCGGCCGGTCCAGCGGGCAATCATCCAGCTCCTCGACGAACACCGCCCCCTTGGCGCGCAGCCCGTCCACCACGTATTTGTTGTGCACGATCTCATGCCGCACAAAGACCGGCGCGCCCCATTTCTCGATCGCCATCTCGACGATCTTGATCGCGCGGTCCACGCCCGCGCAAAACCCGCGCGGCGCGGCCAGATACAGGGTCAGGGGCGGAAGGGTCATCAGGCAGCCTCGTGATCGGTTATCCCTGATTTAGGGCCAAACTCGGCTGTGGTAAACCGCAACCTGCCGCGACCTGTCACCCCAGAAAGCCCAGCGTGATCAGCCCCAGCACCACATAGCGCCCCGTCTTGGCGATGGTGACCAGAACCGCAAACAGCCAGAACGGCGTGCGCAACGTGCCCGCCACCACTGTCAGCACATCGCCCAGCGGCAACCATGACAGCAAGAGCGACCACACACCCCAGCGGCGAAACCACGCCTCGGCCCGGCGCAGCGCTTCCTCCGGGATGCGGAACCGCTCCATCACGCGCAGCTGCATCAGCCCGCGCCCCAGCGCATAGTTCAGGCAAGACCCCAGCACATTGCCGACTGACGCCACCAACAGGATCACGCCAAAGCGGTCCGGCTCGGCCAGGATCATGCCCGCAAAGATGATCTCTGACTGGAATGGGATCAGCGTCGCCGCAACAAAGGCGGCAAGGAACAGGCCAAACAGTGCGGAACCGAAGATCATCCGCCCCAGATGGACCGCCACGCCCCGCGCGACAAGGCGTCAGCCGATCTTTGCGCGCCAATGGGTGACAAAATCCGCTTTCGCCGCAGGCGTCGCAAAGGCGCGGGCCGGAACGACCACCACATCCTCACGCCCAAAGGTCAGAAACACATGATCCCGCGTCTCGCGCAGCGCCCGCAAAGAGCGCCCTCCCAGAACCAGCGGATCACGCCGATCCGCGCGATGCTCGATCATCCGGTCGGGCCAGACCTCCAGCCGCGTCTCGCCGCCCGCACGGGCTGTCGCACGCTGCCGCCGGTCGCGATATTGGAACAAGACCACCATCAGCACCGGCAGCGCCATCAGGATCAAGGCCGCAGGCAGGCTGTGCAGGCCCGGCACGTCCTCAAGCTGCCCCGAAAGCATCTTCAGCAGGCCCAGCCCCGCAAACAGGCTGGCCGCAAGCGCCAGCCGGTCCCGCTTGCGATAGGCGGGCGACACCCGTTCCCATGCCAGCGCGTCCCCCGCCTCCAGTGTGTAATCCAACACATCGGGCGCGGGGTCCGCAGCTTTGGATGCCGCGATCACTTCACGTCAACCGCTACCTCTTCCCGCTCACCCGGGCGCGGTTCGCGCGGCGGACGGCCGATCACATCGCGCAGCTCATCCAACTCGATGAAGTTGTCCGCCTGCCGCCGCAATTCATCGGCGATCATCGGCGGCTGGCTGCGGATCGTGGACACGACCGAAACCCGAACCCCCTGCCGCTGCAGGCTTTCCACCAGCGGGCGAAAATCCCCGTCGCCCGAAAACAGCACGATATGATCCACCCGCGGCGCAAGCTCCATGGCATCGACCGTCAGTTCGATGTCCATGTTCCCCTTCACCTTCCGCCGCCCCTGGCTGTCGGTGTATTCCTTGGCGGGCTTGGTCACCATGGTGAACCCGTTGTAATTCAGCCAATCCACAAGCGGACGGATGGGCGAATAATCGTCATTCTCCAGCAGCGCGGTATAGTAAAAAGCCCTCAGCAGCTTCCCCCGCCGCATGAATTCCTGCCTGAGCAGCTTGTAGTCGATATCAAACCCAAGCGCCTTTGCTGCGGCGTAAAGATTCGATCCATCTATGAACAGCGCAAGCCGTTCGTCCTTGTAAAACATTATGAGTTCCCCTCAAAACATGTCCCCGAACACTTTCCATGAATGGACTGCGACAATGCAGGCAAATACCGAGGAAACATTACCAAGTTATCAGCGCTCCGATAAATCATTCAAGTTCCGCTATACGAAAGGGTATCCTTGGTGACGAACGGCAGCCAAAGATTGCTTATCGCGCTTGGGGCCAACCTGCCGCACGGCGGAAAACGGCCCGAAGACACGCTGCGCAGCGCCTGTGATGACCTCGCCGCCCATCTCGGCCCCGTCATCACCAGCCGGATATATGCAACGCCCTGCTTTCCTGCAGGGGCCGGTCCCGATTATGTGAATGCCGCCCTCTCGGCCCCCATCCCCGCCGATCTCGGGCCGGACGAGGTTCTGGCCCTGTTGCACCGCGTTGAAGATAAGCATGGCCGCCACCGCGAAACCCGCTGGGGCATGCGCACCCTCGACCTCGATCTCATCGCCTTTGGCCAAACGGTCCTGCCCGACCCCGCCACGCACCGCCACTGGCGCGACCTGCCCACTGACGACCAGCGCCGCCTTGCCCCTGATCGGCTGATCCTGCCTCATCCCCGCCTGCAAGACCGCGCCTTCGTCCTGATCCCACTCTGCGATGTGGCCCCCGACTGGACCCACCCCCTTACCGGCCTCACGATCGCCCGGATGGCCGCTGCCCTGCCCGCCGCCGACCGGGCCGAAGTCATCCCCACAGCGCATGGATTCAACGCTTGTCAATAACGGATGATGCGACTAAGTAAGCCATTCCATGCCCCCCATTCGAACTGGAGCAGACCATGGCCCGCGTGACGGTCGAAGATTGCGTTGACAAGGTGCCGAACCGTTTTGAACTGGTGATGCTCGCCGCCCATCGCGCGCGCGAAATTCAGGCCGGTTCGCCGATCGGTATCGACCGCGACAATGACAAGAACCCGGTGGTCGCCCTGCGCGAAATCGCCGAGGAAACCCAGTCGGCCGAAGTGCTGCGCGAACGCATGATCGAATCGCATCAGACCCAGATCGAGGTGGACGAGCCCGAGGATGACCAGATGGCACTCCTCATGTCGGGCGAGATTGACCGTCCGATGCAGGACGACATGTCCGAAGAGAAACTCCTCCGCGCGCTGATGGAAGCGCAGGGCGACAACTGATCCGGGCGAAAGCCCGGCCCCCCGCCGGATAAACATTCAGGGCGATGATGATTGACGTCGAAGGCCTCATCGCCCTTGTCCGAAACTACAACCCGCGCACCAATGCCGACCTGATCCGCAAGGCCTATGCCTATGGGCTTCAGATGCATGAAGGCCAGATGCGCAAATCGGGCGAGCCCTATTTCACTCATCCGGTCGCCGTCGCGGCCATCCTGACGGAACAGCGGCTGGATGATGCCACCATCATCACCGCCCTTCTGCACGACACGATCGAAGACACCCGCTCCACCTATACCGATATCGCCACCCTCTTCGGCACCGAGGTGGCCGAGCTTGTCGATGGCGTGACCAAGCTCACCAATATCGAACTTTCCTCGGCCCAGTCCCAACAGGCGGAAAACTTCCGCAAACTGTTCATGGCCATGTCCAAGGATCTCCGTGTGATCCTCGTCAAGCTGGCCGACCGGCTGCACAACATGCGCACGATCAAAAGCATGAAGCCGGAAAAGCAGGCGCAAAAAGCCCGCGAAACGATGGAGATCTTCGCCCCCCTTGCAGGCCGCATGGGGATGCAATGGATGCGCGAGGAACTCGAAGATCTCGGCTTCCGCGTCCTGAACCCGGATGCGCGCAATTCCATCATCCGTCGCTTCATCACCCTACAACGCGAAGCGGGCGACGTCGTCCACAAGATCACCGCCGACATCCGCAACGAATTGGAAAAGGTCCAGATCGATGCCGATGTCTATGGCCGCGCCAAAAAGCCCTACTCCATCTGGCGCAAGATGCAGGAGAAAGACCTCGCCTTCTCCCGCCTGTCCGATATCTACGGCTTCCGTGTCATCTGTGGCTCGGTCGCTGATTGCTACCGCATCCTCGGCGTGATCCACCAACGCTGGCGCGCCGTCCCGGGCCGGTTCAAGGATTACATCAGCCAGCCCAAATCCAACGGCTACCGCTCCATTCACACCACCGTGTCGGGCCGCGATGGCAAACGGGTCGAAGTCCAGATCCGCACCCGCGAAATGCACGAAGTGGCCGAAGCGGGCGTCGCCGCCCACTGGTCCTACCGCGAAGGCGTCCGCGCCAAGAACCCCTTCGCCGTCGATCCCGCCAAATGGATCGCCACCCTGACCGAACGCTTCGACGAAGGCGATCACGACGAATTCCTCGAACACGTGAAGATGGAGATGTACTCCGATCAGGTGTTCTGCTTCACGCCCAAGGGCGATGTGGTGCAACTGCCGCGCGGGGCCACGCCCCTTGATTACGCCTATGCCATCCACACCCGCATCGGCAATTCCTGCGTCTCGGCCAAGGTCGACGGCATCCGCGTCCCGCTCTGGACGCGCCTCAAGAACGGCCAGTCGGTCGAGATCATCACCGCCGAAGGCCAGCGCCCGCAGGCGTCATGGATCGACATCGTGACGACAGGCCGCGCCAAGGCCGCGATCCGCAAATCCTTGCGAGAAGAGGATAAAGGTCGCTACGTCAAGCTCGGTCAGGAACTCGCCCGTGCCGCCTTTGACCATGTCAGCAAGAAAGCCACCGACAAGGCGCTGCGCACTGCGGCCAAGATGCTGGGCCTGGCCGACGAAGAGGATCTCCTCGCCCGTCTGGGCAGCGCCGAAATCACCGCCCGCCGCGTGGTGGAAACGCTCTATCCCGAACTTGCCCGCGCTCAGGCGGATGAGGTGGATGCCTCCCGCCCGGTTGTCGGCCTGTCCGATGACCAATCCTTCCGCCGCGCCCCCTGCTGCCAGCCGGTGCCGGGCGAACGCATCGTCGGCATCACCTATCGGGGCCAAGGCGTGGTGGTCCACGCCATCGACTGCCCCGCGCTCGAGGAATTCGAAGAACAGCCCGGCCGCTGGGTCGATCTGCACTGGCATTCCGGTCGCCATGCTGCCGTGCACACCGTCAGCCTCGAAATCACCATTTCCAATGATGCCGGCGTGCTGGGCCGCATCTGCACCTTGATCGGCGAGCAGAAGGCCAATATCTCCGACCTGAAGTTCACGGATCGCAAGCCCGACTATTATCGGCTCATCATCGACGTGGACCTTCGCGATGTCGAACATCTGCACATGGTCATGACCGCGCTTGAAGCCGAGACCGATGTCGCCCAGATTTCACGACACCGCGATATGACGCGTAAGCCCTGAACGGGCGCGGGGGGCTGGGTTTTGGTTTTCAAGCGGCGCAATCCTCGAAGCCTCCTGGGATGGACCCGCGAAATGGTCTACCCCCAAGGCGGCTTTCGGCGTGCCACCCACTATGTCCTCCACCGCATGCGCCGCCTGCCCGACAGCCCGCACCGCATCGCGCGCGGCGTCTTTGCCGGGTCGATGGTGGGTTTCCTGCCCTTGCCGGGTGTGCAATTCGTCGCCGCATGGCTCGCCTCGCGGCTGGTCAAGGGCAACCTACTGGCGGCCCTGCTGGCCACCTTCAACACCAATCCGATCACCACACCCTTCTTCGCCGTGCTGGCCCTCTCGCTGGGCCACTGGATGCTGGGCATCGAAAAGCCGCTCTCGCCAGAATATATCGGCATGGCCTTCGCCAATGCCGGGGCCGATCTGTGGTTCAACATCAAAGCGATCTTCGGCCCCGAACATGCCCGCTGGGCCGGACTCGGCCAATTCTGGCACGAAATCTACCTGCCCTACTTCCTGGGCGCGCTGGGGCCGGGTTTCCTTCTCTCCGGGCTGTTCTACTATCTCACCATCCCGCTCGTGATGGCCTATCAGAAGGCGCGCGATGCCAAATCCAAGGAACGCAGCGAACGCCGCAACAAACTCCGCGAAGCGCTCGCCAATGCCGCGGCCAAGCTCAAGCATCGCGGCGACAGCAACACCGGTCCGGGGGATGACGACGCCGCCGGTCCACCCTAATCTGCCCCTACGACTCGGAACCAGAAGGACAGGCGCGACATGAAACCTCAAGGCCCGCTCAGGCTGGGCGTCAACATCGACCACGTGGCCACCGTCCGCAACGCTCGCGGCAGCGTCTGGCCCGAACCCCTCCGCGCCGCCCTGCTGGCCGAGGCTGCGGGCGCTGATGGCATCACCGCACACCTGCGCGAAGATCGTCGCCACATCCGCGACGCCGATATCGAGGCACTGGTTGCAGGCCTGTCGATCCCGCTCAACTTCGAATGCGCCGCCACGGTCGAGATGCAGGCCCTCGCCCTGCGCCACCGCCCCCACGCTGTTTGCCTCGTGCCGGAAAAGCGCGAAGAGCGCACCACCGAAGGCGGGCTTGATGTCGCAGGCGATGCCGACCGTCTGGCCGCCTATATCGCCCCCCTGCGCGAGGCTGGCTGCCGCGTCTCCATGTTCATCGGCCACGACCCCCGCCAGATCGAAGCTTCCGCCCGCATCGGCGCCGCCGTGGTCGAACTGCACACCGGCCACTATTCTGAACTGCTGGCCGAAGGCCACGAGGCCGAGGCCGCCGAAGAACTCGAAGGCCTCCGCAATGGCGCAAAACTCGCCCATGCGCTTGGGCTTGAGGTACATGCCGGCCACGGCCTGACCTATGACAACGTGGGTCCCATCGCCGCCATGCCCGAGGTGATGGAGCTCAACATCGG
>PNND01000364.1 GCA_013824045.1 Rhodobacter sp.
TCATTTCCTGATCGGCGAGGCGATCTTCCGCGGCCTCGGCCCCGCCATCGAAGAAATGCGCCGCCGCATGGATGAAGCCCGCGCAGGCCTGCCATGACCCACCCCACGCACCCGGGGGCGCACGATTTTCCTGCGAAAAATCACGCCCCCGAACCCGCACCCGGCCCTGAATTTTCGCAGAAAATTCGTTGGGCCGCCCAATCGCAGGCCCGCTGCAGATGATCCTCGGCATCGGCACCGATCTCGCCAATATCGAACGGATCGAGGCGACCATTGCCCGCTTCGGCGACCGCTTCAAGGATCGCGTCTTCACCGAACGCGAACAGCGCAAGGCCGAAGGCCGCCCCCGCGCCATCGCCGCCACCTATGCCAAACGCTGGGCCGCGAAAGAGGCCTGCTCAAAGGCGCTCGGCACCGGCCTGCGCATGGGCATCTCGTGGAAGGACATGGCCGTCACCAACCTGCGCTCCGGCCAACCTGTCATGCACCTCACCGGCTGGGCCGCCGAGCGCCTGCGCGACATGACGCCTGCCGGGCATGAAGCGACAATCCACGTCACCCTGACCGATGATCACCCTTGGGCGCAGGCTTTCGTCGTGATCGAAGCCCGCCCGATCCAGCCCCCACATCCCCCCGGAACTTGACTCCCCCGCCCGCTGCGCGCAATTAGCGCCGATCCAGACAGACGAACCCCAATCAGAGTGGACAAAATGGCAGGCAACAAGGCCAAGACCGACGGCGGCATCGTCGAAACCATCAAGACGGTGCTTTGGGCGCTGGTGATTGCGGGCGTCTTCCGCACGCTGTTCTTTCAACCGTTCTGGATTCCGTCCGGCTCGATGAAGGACACGCTGCTGATCGGCGACTTCCTCTTCGTCAACAAGATGGCTTACGGCTATTCCCGCTATTCCTGCCCCTTCTCGGCCTGCCCCTTCTCGGGCCGCCTGCTGGCCTCGGAACCGGAACGCGGCGACGTGGTGGTGTTCCGCCACCCGGTCAATGGCACCGATTTCATCAAGCGCCTGATCGGCCTGCCCGGCGACACCGTGCAGATGCGCGATGGCATCGTCTATCTCAACGGCGCGGTCGTGCCGCAAACGCCCGCTGGCGTGTTCGAGGAAATCTATGAAAAGCAGGGCCCGATGGGCCAGCTTCCCCGCTGCGAGAACGGCCCCGTGGGCGAAGGCGGCATCTGCACCTCGTCGCGCTATACCGAAACCCTGCCGGGCGGGCGCACGCATGACGTGCTCAACATCGATGAGGGCGGTTTCGCCGACAACACCGATGTCTTCACCGTGCCCGCAGGCCAGTATTTCTTCATGGGCGACAACCGCGACAACAGCCAGGACTCGCGCTTTGGTCAGGCGGTCGGCGGCGTGGGCTTCGTTCCCGCTGAATTCCTGATCGGCCGCGCTGACCGGATCATCTTCTCCTCGGCCGGTCGCTCCATGCTGTTCTTCTGGACATGGCGCGCCGACCGCTTCTTCAAGGCGGTCGAATGAGCAAGGCGATGATCGGGCCGATGTTCGAGGCGGTGGCGTGACGACGCAACGGGTCAAGCTGGCCGCGGAACTCGCGGCCTTCGCAGCCCGGATCGGGCACGACTTCGCCCGCCCCGAACTGCTGGTCCGCGCCGTCACCCATTCCTCGATCTCGTCCCAGACCCGCCCCTCCAATGAACGGCTGGAATTTCTGGGCGACCGCGTCCTCGGCCTGTCGATCGCAACCGCCCTCTTCAAGGCCGACGGGCACGCCACCGAGGGCACCCTCGCCCCCCGCTTCAACGCGCTGGTGCGGCAGGAAACCTGCGCCGATGTCGCCCGCGAAACGGGCCTTGGCGACGTGCTCAAACTCGGTCGGTCCGAAATGCTGTCCGGTGGTCGCCGCAAAGAGGCGTTGCTGGGCGACGCGATGGAGGCAGTGATCGCCGCCGTCTATCTGGACGCAGGCTTCGATGCCGCGCGCGACATGGTGCTGCGGCTCTGGGGCCCCCGCATCGCGGCGGCCTCTCTGGCCGAAACACGCGATGCCAAATCCAGCCTGCAGGAATGGGCGCAGGCCCGTGGCCTGCCGCCCCCCGCCTATGTCGAAACCGGGCGCGAGGGGCCGGATCACCAACCGGTTTTCACCGTCGAAGCACGGCTGGAAAACGGGCAAGCCGCAACCGGGCGGGCAAACGGAAAACGGGCCGCAGAACAGGCGGCAGCGCGCGCGCTGCTCGACCGGATGGAGAAGACCAATGACTGACCCCACCACCAGCGGCAGCCACATCAGTGCCGGGCCCACCCGCGCCGGCTTCGTCGCCCTGATCGGCGAACCCAATGCCGGGAAATCCACGCTTCTGAACCGGATGGTGGGTGCCAAGGTCTCCATCGTCACGCATAAGGTGCAGACGACGCGCTCCCGCATCCGCGGGGTATGCATGGAGGGCGCGGCGCAGATCGTGTTTGTCGATACGCCCGGCCTCTTCCGCCCGCGCCGCAGGCTTGATCGCGCAATGGTCGCCGCCGCTTGGGGCGGGGCGGCGGATGCCGATATCATCGTCCTGCTGATTGAGGCGCATCGTGGCCTCACTGGCGGGGTCGAGGCGATCATCGACAACCTCAAGGACAAGATCCCGCAAGGCACCCGCGTGGCGCTGGCCATCAACAAGATCGACAAGGTCAAGGCCGAAACCCTGCTCGCGCTCACCGAAAAGCTGAACGGCGCTTTCCCCTTCGCCAAGACCTTCATGATCAGCGCCGAACGCGGCTATGGCGTCGATGATCTGCGGGAATGGCTGGCGTCTGAGTTGCCCGAAGGCCCGTGGTTCTATCCCGAAGACCAAATCGCCGATCTGCCCATGCGCATGATCGCGGCGGAAATGACCCGCGAAAAGCTGACCCTCCGCCTGCATGAGGAACTGCCCTACCAACTCACCGTGGAAACCGAGAAATGGGAAGACCGCCCCGACGGCTCCACCCGGATCGATCAGATCATCTATGTCGCCCGCGATGGCCACAAGGGCATCCTCTTGGGGGCCAAGGGCGAAACGATCAAGGCCATCGGCCAGCAGGCCCGCGCCGAAATCTCCACTTTCCTTGATCGCCCGGTGCATCTGTTCCTGACCGTGAAGGTCCGCCCGAACTGGCTGGAAGAGGCCGAGCGCTATTCCGAGATGGGGCTTGATTTCAAGGATGGCGACTGATCCCCGCGCGGTCAGGGCAACCGCCCTAGCCGGACCCTTCCCATCGCCTGCCCTAAAGACTGTGGCCCCGGGTCACGCAACAGGTTTCCCATGCGCCTGACAACCGATCTCTGGGTATCGGCCTATCTCACCCGCCTCCGGCTGGCAGATATCCCGGTCTATGTGGCCGCCAAAGGCGATGCCACGGCGGGCGCGGTGATCGTGAAATCCGCCACGCTAAACGGCCACGCCCGCGCCTTTCAGCGCAGCTTCGATCTGTCCTCGGGCAATCGCGTCTGGGTCACCCTGACCGAAGGCCCGGAGGCCGAGGTTGACGCCCTCCTCCGCCGCCAGCGCGACCGCGATCCCGATCTCTGGGTGATCGAGGTCGAGGATCGTCAGGGCCGCACCCTGCTGGATGAACCCGGCCTGTCGGACTGATCACCCAAAGACGGGCGCTTGCCCTTCCCGGCCCCCGCGCCGATAGTCGCGCCTATGGAATGGCGGGACGAAGGCGCGCTTCTGTCGGTCAGGCCCCACGGCGAAAGCGCAGCGATCATCGAGGTCTTCACGGCGGAACATGGCCGCCATGCCGGTGTGGTGCGCGGTGGCACCTCGCGCCGCATTGCGCCCATCCTGCAACCCGGCGCGCAACTGGATGTGACATGGCGCGCAAGGCTGGATGACCACATCGGCACATTCACCGTGGAACCCCTGCGCTCCCGCGCGGGTGTGCTGTCGGATAGGCTGGCGCTGGCAGGGCTGAACGCCATCTGCGCGCTGCTGCGTATCGCCCTGCCAGAACGCGACTCCCACCCGCTGCTCTACCGCGCCACCCTGCCCCTGCTGGATGCGCTGGAACGCAGCGCCGACTGGCCCGCCGATTACCTGCGCTGGGAACTGCTGCTGCTCGAAGAGCTTGGCTTCGGTCTCGACCTCGGCTCTTGCGCCGTCACCGGCGCACGCGACGATCTGGTCTATGTCTCGCCGAAATCCGGCCGCGCCGTCAGCCGCACCGGCGCGGGCGACTGGGCCAGTCGCCTGCTCCCCTTGCCACAGGTGCTGATGGGCCAAGGCACAGGCACGGCGGCGGATATCGCCAAAGGCCTTGCCGTCACCGGCCATTTCCTGACGCGCGGGCTGGAGCCGCTCCTGAACGGCCGCCCCCTGCCCGAGGCGCGCGCGCGCCTGCTCGATCTGCTGTCGCGCCCCGCGTAAGGCTCAGCCCTCGCGCGCCTTCACCCGCTGCCGCCACAGCGTGAACAGCCCCGCCGCCACCACCAGCCCCGCGCCGATGGCCACGTTGGTCCGCAATTCCTCATTGAACAGGAACAACCCGATGCCGGACGCCCAGACCAGTTGCAGATAGGCAAAGGGCTGGATCGCCGAGGCTTCGGCCACCGCAAAGGCCTTGATCAGCAGCCAGTGCCCCACGATCGCGGTGCAGCACAGGGCCCCCATCCAGCCCCAATCCGCCGCCGTCATCGGCTCCCAGAACCATACGCCGACAAGCGTCATCGCCGCAGCCCCCACCGTCCCGGTCCAGAAGAACGACACCGCCGCTGAATCCCCCCGCGCCACATAGCGTGTCATCAGCCCATAGATGGCAAACAACAGCGCCGAAAGCAGCGGCACCAGCGCCCAGGGGGAAAACACCGCATAACCCGGCTGCAGGATGATCAGCACACCCACGAACCCGATCATGATCGCCGTCCAGCGCCGCCAGCCGACCTTTTCCCCCAGAATGGGGCCGGACAAAGCGGCGATCAGCAGCGGGTAGCAGGTGAACACCGCATGGCTCTCCACCAGCCCCAGCTTCACAAAGGCAATGACCATCACGCAAACCTCGGTCACCAGCAGCACACCCCGCACCACCTGCAACCACGGATAGCGCGACCGCACCGCCGCCCGCAGCCCGTTGCCCTCCCGCGCCGCCTCACGCGCCGCCAGCGCCATCACAAAGGCCGCAAAGAACCAGAAGCGGATCATCACCACCATATAGACGTTGTACTCCGTCGCCAGATGGCGCGAGATTCCGTCCTGCACGGCAAACACCACGGTCGTGGCAATCATCAGCCAGATGCCCAGCGTGGTGTTCTGCACGGTGGCATTGCTGTTCCTGTCCAGCTTCGGCAACCCGCTCATACAAGAACCCCAACCGTCATATGCCGCTTCCTTCCATGCCCCGGCAGACGCTCCACCGTGAACCCCGCCTCTGCCAGCGCGCGCCGCACATGCCCCGCCGCCGTATAGGTGGCAAATGTCCCGCCCGGCCCCGTATGTGCTGCCACCGCGCGCATCAGATCGTCTGACCACAGTTCCGGATTCTTCGCAGGCGAAAACCCGTCCAGAAACCACGCATCCGCGACCCCGCCCCAAACCGGCAAAGTCTCCTGCGCATCGCCGATAATGATGTCCGCCTCCACCCCCGACAAGTGCAACCGCCGCGCCCCCGCACCCCATTGCTCCAGCAATGGCCCCGCCACCGCCCGCGCCTCGGGAAAGGCCTCCAGCGCCCGCGCCATATCCCCCGCCGCCATCGGATAAGCCTCGAACGACGTGAACCGCACCACCCCCGGCGCGCCTGTCCCCGCCCAAGCCATCATCAGCGCCAGCAGGTTCAACCCCGTCCCGAACCCGAGTTCCGCCACATGAAACCCATCCCGCAACCGCTCAGGCAGGCCATTGCCGCGCAGGAACACATGCCGCGTCTCGGCCAGCCCATCGGCAAGGCTGAAATAGGGGTCATCGAACCGCTGCGACACCGGCACGATGCCGTCGCGCCAGTCCAGCCCCGCCGATCCCTGTTCCCCGCCCGTCATATGCCCTAAACCCCAGATTGCGGCGGACCATGGGCAAGGGCACAGGGAATGGCAAGGGTCGATCTCACGGTCATGGGCGGGGGCATCTTCGGCCTGTCCTGCGCATGGGAAGCCACCCGCCGGGGCGCCCGCGTGCGGGTGATCGAGACCACGCAAATCGGTGCCGGATCATCGGGCGGCCTCGTCGGCGCGCTCGCTCCGCATGTGCCGGAAAACTGGAACGACAAGAAGCAATTCCAACTGGAAAGCCTTCTCATGGCCGAAAGCTGGTGGTCCGACGTCACCGCCGCAGGCGGCATTGATCCCGGCTATCTCCGCTCGGGTCGCCTGCAACCCATCCCGGATGACCGCGCCCTGCAAAACGCCCGCGCCCGCATCGCGGAATCCCAAACCCTCTGGCAAGGCCGCGCCGACTGGCGCGTGATCCCCGTCACCGGTGCTGCTTGGGAACCGCACAGCCCGACCGGCTGGCTGATCCATGACACGCTCACCGCCCGCCTGTCTCCGCGCCGCGCCTGCGCCGCTCTCGCCGCCGCTATCCGCGCGCAGGGGGGAGAGGTGATCGTAGGCCCCGCCCCCATCGAAGGCCCCGTCCTCTGGGCCACCGGATATGCCGGGCTGGTGGACCTGTCCCAAACCTTCCACCAACCCGTCGGGGCTGGGGTCAAGGGCCAAGCCCTGCTCCTCCACCACGATGCCCGCGACCTGCCGCAGCTTTTCGCCGATGCGCTGCACATTGTCCCCCATGCCGATGGCACCACTGCCATCGGCTCCACCTCGGAAAACTCGTGGAACGACCCGACCTCCACCGATGCCCAACTCGACACCCTGCTCGACAAGGTCCGCGCAGCACTCCCGATCCTCGCCGACGCCCCTGTGATCGACCGCTGGGCCGGCATCCGCCCCCGCGCCCGCTCGCGTGCGCCCATGCTTGGGGAATGGCCCGGCAGGCCGGGGCATTACATCGCCAATGGCGGCTTCAAGATCGGCTTCGGCATGGCCCCCAAGGTGGCCGAGGTGATGGCCAACCTGATCCTGACCGGACAGGACCAAATCCCCCCCGGCTTCCGCATCACCGCAAACCTCGATCAGGCCTTGGGTAGATAACCCACCGGCAGATTCTCATCCCGCCAGTAATCCAGCGCGGGCCGGTCCAGCACAGCAGTGGATCGCTTGAAATCGCAGATCAACTCGCCATTCTCGGTGGCAGAGGCAACGATCAGGCACTGAAAGATGTGGTTCGCCCCGTCATAGACATCCACCAACCCCCGCAGATTGGGCGTCAGCGCCGCATCCAGCGCGAACCCCTCATCCCAGAACCGCAGAATGGGGAACACCGCTTGTCCAACCTGCACTCGCAACCGCGACTTGCGCCGCAAGTCCCGCTTGCGCGCGGCCTCAAGCCCGTCCCGTATTTCCTTCGGCAGAAACTCGAGCATGACAACCTCCGGCCCCCATGTTCAAATCTGCGGTGCAGACGGGCGAAATCAAGGAAACCCAAAGGCGTAAAGGCGACGTTAAGGCAGCGTGACAGTTTTGCCTCAGCCTTCACAACCGGCAGGCATCCGCCCGCGTCTTTTGGCGTATGCGCCACCCCTCCCCCAGTAGACAGCCCCGGCGCAATCGGTTCACTGCCCCCATGACCATGGATCACACCCGAATCGCCCCGCCCGATCATGGCGGCGGAATAGATGCCGCCTGCGCCCGCTGGGGCGGCGCGCGCGGTGATTGGCTGGACCTGTCCACCGGTATCAACCCGCGCCCCTACCCGATCCCGCCCCTGCCCACAGATGCGTGGACCGCGCTCCCTGACCACGCCGCCCACACCGCACTGGAACAGGCCGCCCGCCGCTTTTGGGCCATCCCCGACAGCGCCGCCGTGATCGCCGCCCCCGGTGCCTCTGCGCTGATCGCCCGCATCCCGGCTTTGCTGCCGCCCGCACAGGTCGCCATCCCCGGCCCCACCTATAACGAACACGCCCGCGCCTTCCGCGCTTGCGGCTGGACCGTTACCGATGACGCCGCCGACGCAACGGTCATCGTCCACCCCAACAACCCCGATGGCCGCCTTCACCCCGCGCCCACCGCCCCCTTCCGCGTGATCGACGAAAGCTTTTGCGACGTCACCCCCGACGCCACCCACATGGGCGAAGCCGCCCGCCCCGGCACGCTCATCCTGAAAAGCTTTGGCAAGTTCTGGGGCCTCGCCGGGGCCCGCCTCGGCTTCGCCATTGGCGATCCGGCCCTCATCGACCGCCTCAAACCCATGCTCGGCCCTTGGGCCGTCCCAGGCCCCACCCTCGCCATCGCCACCGCCGCGCTGAACGATCCCGCATGGGCCGATGCCACCCGCGCCCGCCTCGCACAGGATGCGCAACGCCTCGACACCCTCATGTCCGCCGCCGGCATCACCCCCATCGGCGGCACCCCCCTCTTCCGCCTCTACGACACGCCCGACGCGGCGGCTTGGCAAGACCGCCTCGCCCGCCACCGCATCCTGTCCCGCATCTTCCCCTATTCCCAACGTTGGCTCCGCCTCGGCCTGCCCGATGGCGCAGGTTGGGCGCGGCTGGAGCATGCCCTGACATGAGCGCGACCCTCCTCATCCCCGCCCTCCTCCTCGATGCCGCCTTGGGCGAGCCGAAATGGCTCTGGAACCGCTTCCCCCACCCGGCGGTCCTGATGGGCCGCGCCATCGGATGGATGGACGCGCGCTTCAATCAGGGCACCCAAAAGCGGCTCAAGGGCACCGCCACCATGGCCGCCCTCGGCCTCGCGGCGATCACCCTCGGCTGGCTCATCCACGAAATCCCCGATTTCGGCATCCTCGAAATCATCGCCGCCGCCATCCTGCTGGCGCAGAAATCCCTCGTCCAACACGTCCGCGCCGTGGCCGATGAACTGCGCCTTTCCCTGCCGGGCGGGCGGCGCACCGTCGCCATGATCGTGGGCCGTGACACCGCCAGTCTCGACGCCCCCGGCGTCTCCCGCGCCGCCATCGAAAGCGCCGCCGAAAACCTGTCAGACGGCGTCATCGCCCCCGCCTTCTGGTTCCTGATCGCGGGCCTGCCCGGCCTGATGCTCTACAAGATCACCAACACCGCCGACAGCATGATCGGCCACCGCACCCCCCGGCACGAAGAATTCGGCTGGGCCGCCGCCCGCTTCGACGATCTGCTGAACCTCATCCCCGCCCGCCTCACCGCGCTCCTGATCGCCCTCACCCATGGCTGGACCGACCCCCGCCCGATCCTGCGCGACGCGCCCCTCCACCGCTCGCCAAATGCCGGCTGGCCCGAGGCCGCGATGGCCGTGATCCTCAATACCGCCCTCTCCGGCCCCCGCGCCTATCACGGCGAGATGCGCGATTACCCTTGGGTCTGGCCGGAAGGCCGCCGCGACCCCGGCCCCGATCAGATCGACGCCGCCTGTACCGCCCTATGGCGCACATGGGCGGCCTTCCTCGCCCTCACCGCCCTCATCGCGATCATCTGATCAGGCCCCGGTTGCGGCCCCGTGCCCCAGCGCATACCCTCGCCCGAGCTTGTCAGAGTGATCCCATGCGCCTCCTCGCCACCCTTGCCGCTCTCGCCCTGCCCATCCCCGCCCTCGCTGCCCCCTGCGGCGGCGACTTCGGCGACTGGGTCCGCGCCACCAAGGCCGAGGCCATCGCCACTGGCATCCCCCCGGAAACCGCCGACGCCTTCTTCGCAGGCCTCACCCCCGACCCCCGCGTGATCAAGGCCGACCGCTCGCAAGGCGTCTTCCGCAAAAGCTTCCTCGAATTCTCGCAAAGCCTGATCTCGCGCGATCGTCTGGTCCGTGGCCGCGCCCTGTCAGATCAGTGGGACACGATCTTCGACAGGGCCGAGTCCGAATACGGCGTCTCGCGCGGCATCCTTCTGGCCTTCTGGGCGTTTGAAACCGATTACGGCGCGATCCAAGGCGATTTCAACACCCGCCGCGCCCTTGTCACCCTCGCCCATGATTGCCGCCGCCCTGACCTGTTCCAACCGCAGGTCATGGCCGCGCTGGAAATGCACCGCTTGGGCGAATTCGATCTGGAAACCACGGGTGCCTGGGCAGGCGAGATCGGCATGGTCCAGATGCTGCCGGGTGACATCCTCGCCCGCGGTTTGGATGGCGACGCGGACGGTCTGGTCACGCTGAAAACCTCGGTCCCCGATGCGCTCCTGTCGGGCGCAAAAATGCTCCAATACCATGGCTGGCGCGCGGGCGAGCCGTGGCTGCAAGAGGTGATCCTTCCCGAAACCTTCGATTGGTCGCTGACCGGCCTGCATAACGAACTTCCCGCCGAACAATGGGCAGCCATGGGTGTGCAGATCCGCAATGGCGTGCTGGAAAACGGCCTTCCCGCCTCGATCCTGCTGCCACAGGGGCACAAGGGGCCAGCCTTTCTCATCTACCCGAACTTCCGCACCCTGTTCGACTGGAACAAAAGCTTCGTCTACGTCACCACCGCCGCCTATTTCGGCACGCGTCTGATGGGGGCAGAACCCTATCTGGCGGGTAACCCCGACCCGGCGCTCAGCCTTGACCAGATGAAGGCGCTGCAGACAAAGCTCTCCTCCCTTGGCCATGATGTGGGCGCCATCGACGGCATCCTTGGTGCCGCCACCCGCATCGCGGTGCAAAAGGAACAGAACCGCCTCGGCCTGCCCGCCGATGCCTGGCCGACCGCCGATCTGCTCGACCGCCTCTAGACAGGCAGGAACCACAGCGCCAGAAACGGCCCCTTGCCCGACCGCATCGCATGGCGAATGCCTGGCGGGTTATAGACCGCCCCCGTCATTCCCGGATCAGTCCAGTCCATCTCGGCATTCCACCACTCGCCGGGGGCAAGCGACAGATACACCTCCTCGGGCGGGTGGTCATGGTCCACATAGGTCACGCCCGGCGCCATGACCGTGGCCCCGATCCAGACATCCCTGCGCTCTTCCAGCCCGCCCGGCCCAAGGATCATCGCATTGGCGTGCCCGTCCCAAAAGGCCCGGTCCGCCGGATCGGCCGAGGCACGACGTTTCCACTCCAGCCGATCCACCAGCACGGCCAAAGCATCCGCCACCGCCGCACGCGGCCCACCCTCCGCCGCATCCAATGCAGGCTCCAGCCAACCGCAGACAGGCAA
>PNND01000081.1 GCA_013824045.1 Rhodobacter sp.
TGCGCCCTGCAGGATCAGCGCGTCATCCCCGATCTGCGCGCCTTCGGCGATGGAGACATGGCTGGCGATGCGCGCCCGCGCGCCGATGCGCGCGCCGCTCCCGATGGTAACAAAGGCGCCGATCGCGGCCCCGTCGCCGATTTCGGCGCCGGGGTCGATCGCCGTCATCGGGTGGATGCCGGGGGCGATGTCCGGGCCGGGGTCCATCAGGACCGTCAGCCCGGCCATGGCCAGCCGCCCGCGCGGGGCAAAGATCGCGGCCTGCAGCCCGAGCGCCTGCCAATCCGCGCCGGGCCAAAGAAGCGCCGCCCGAGCGCCGCCCTGCGCGATGCCGCCTGCATATTTCGGGTCCATCGCCAGCGCCAGCGCATCGGGGCCGGCCATCTGCGGCTCGGACGCACGGGTGACCTTGATCTCAAGGTCGCCCTCCGCTTCGGCCCCAAGGGCAGCGGCAATATCGCGGATCGTATGGGCCATGGGGCAGCGTCCTCGGGTCAGTCCGTCCCCCGCAGGCTTACCCTTGAACGCCGCGCAAGGCCACCCCGGCCTCGGTCAGCGCGTCGAAGATGCGCGCGTCGCGGCCATAGATATCGCGGCGATAGGTCATGTCGCCCTTTGCGGTGGGCCAGGCGGTGAAATAGACCAGATGCACAGGCAGCTTTTCATCGAAGCGCACGGTCGTTTCCTTGTCGCTTTCCAGATGACCGTGGAAGAAGCCTTTCGGATCATCGGTTTGCGCGGCCAGCAGGGCATAGGCGAAATCGAAGGGATCGGCCAACCGGATACAGCCATGGCTATAGGCGCGCACCTCGTGATCGAACAGTTCCTTGGCGGGCGTGTCGTGCAGATAGATGTTGTACTGGTTGGGGAACATGAACTTCACCTTCCCCAGCGCGTTGCCGTCCGAGGGCGGCTGGCGCAGGCCAAAGGGGAAGCTGCGCGCGGAATAGGCGGCGAAGTTCACCGCGCCGCGCGGCACGACGCGGCCATTGCGATCAATCACTTGCAGGTGGCTGACGGCATTAGGATTGCGCTGCAAGAGCGGCAGGTATTCCTTGACGATGATCGACCGTGGCACGCCCCAGCTTGGGTTGATGACCAGATGATCCATCTCGTCCGAGAATTCCGGGCTACGCTGATCGGGGACGTTCTTGCCGATGACAGCGCGGGTCTGGAAGGTGACCTTGCCGTGATCGACGATCTTTGACGTGAAATCAGGCAGGTTCACCCAGATGTGGCGCGGGCCGCGCACGGTATCGTGCATCCAGCGCAGACGCTCCATCGCCACGACGATGGATTTGACGCGGTCTTCGGGGCTTATGTTGATTTCGGCCAGCGTATCCGCCGTGGCACGGCCATCGGCGGTGAGGCCATGGTCGATCTGGAACCGCTGCACGGCGGCTTGCATGTCACGATCATAGATCGCGGTCGCGGAGCGGCGCAGATAGCCCTTGGCCATCAGCCGGTCGCGCAGCGCAACAACATCCGCCCCGGTATCGCCCGGTGCAAGCGATCCGGCCATTACCGGCGCGCCCCAGCCACCGGCGGCGATCCGCGCCTCCAGCGACAGTTTCTCCTTCATCAGGCGGGCATATTCCGGAGCCTTTGGTGGCAGGCTCCGCAGCAGGGCCGATGCGTCGCCACGATCCACCTGCGCCAGCAGGCGAAGGGGATCAAGGCGCGTCACCTCGCGGTGGATCGCGGCATCGGCCTCTTCCGGGACCAGCACCCCCGTCGCGACATCGGATGCATAATCAAGGAAAGCGCGGGTCATCCGCACTTCAAGCCGGCCACGGTCGCCTTCCGTCACCGCATTGGCAAAGGCGGCACGCAGGGCAGCGGCATCATAGCGCGCAATCGGCAGGCCATGGGCGGCAGCGCCATCCAGTGCCGCAAAGAGCGCGGCGCGGCGGGCGGCATCTTCGGCCCCGGTCCAGAGCGTTTCGTAGTTCCGGGCGCGATAGTAATCGGCCAGCAAGGCATCTTCGGCCACCGCCACTGCCACAGCCTGCGCATAAGGTGCGGAAGGCGGAGCCGTCTGGGCAACAGCGGCGGCTGGCGGAAGCGCCAGCGCAACCGTCAGCAGAAGCGACGCTACCCCCCTGCCCCAGCGACCACCCAGAGCCTTGCCATGCCCGAACCCTTTACCAACCGCTTCAAACACGACCATGACTTTCCCCGGAACACGCGAATTTCTGTGTATTTGCTGCAGTTTGGGTGATTCCCCAAGCAGAGTCCATTCACAACCTCACCCTTGCGAAACGCCGAATGCGCAAGATCGTTTCCAATGCGGCAATAGCGGTCTGCGGGCAACAGGCGCGGAAATATGCACGGGGCACCCGGTGATTCAGCGAAAACTTGCCGATTGGCGCTTTGCTCGGCCCTGACCGCCAATCAGCGCTTGGGTCACGAATCGTCTTGTGCAATAACACCTCTGCACTTGGGGAAAAGTGGCACAGAAGCTGCTCTTAGAGGCGGCGAAGACGGATGACGGGGACTGAATTCAGAATGGCAGACATGACCAAACTTGGGGTGACACGTCGCGGTGTTCTGGGTGTTTTTGCGGCCGTGACGGTTGCTGCGGCCCCTACTTACTCCAATGCTTTTGGTTTGCTGCGTGGCGCGGGCGATGTGCGCCGCATCCGCATGTATTCTGGCCGCACCGGGGAAAGCGTCGATACGATCTACTGGATCGAAGGCGAGTACATTCCCGAAGTCATCAAGGAAATCAATTACTTCATGCGGGATTGGCGGTCGAACGACCAGATCAAGTATGATCTGCGCGCCATCGACATCATGGCCGCCGCGCACAGCCTGATGGATGTGTCGGAACCCTATACACTGCTGTCGGGCTACCGTAGCCCGGCCACCAATGCGATGCTGCGGTCCAATTCGGGCGGCGTGGCGCGCAACTCGCTTCACATGAAGGGTCAGGCGGCTGATCTGCGGCTGAAGTCGCGCTCGGTGGGCCAGATGGCCAGAGCGGCAGAGGCCTGCGCATCGGGCGGTGTGGGCCGGTATTCGCGGTCGAACTTCGTGCATATGGATTGCGGGCCGGTACGCCACTGGGGCGGCTGATTTCCGCCTAACCCACATTACACCACGACAAAGGGGCGCTGTTGCGCCCCTCTTGCGTTTCCACAGCGGCATCAATCGCCGTCACTCGTTGGCGTCATCCTCTGCATCTGCAGCGACCTGACGGCCGCGGAAGCCCTGCGCCACGACAAATTTCTCGGAACTGTCGGACCGGCTGGCGGGTGGCTTTACATTGGCCACCTTGCGGAAGTTGCGCTTGAGCATGGTCTGCATCTCGCTCTCGGCCCCGCCTGCCAAAACCTTGGCGACGAACGTGCCGTCATCTTCCAGAACATCAAAGGCGAAGGCCAAGGCCGCCTCGACCAGCGCGACGATGCGCAGGTGATCGGTCGCCTTGTGGCCGGAGGCCGCGGCGGCCATGTCAGACATCACCACATCGGCACGGCCACCCAGCCAGCCTTTGACCTTTTCATCGGCATCGTCATCCAGAAAATCCAGCTGATGGATTTCGGCCCCCGGGATCGGCTCCACTTCCTGCAGATCGACACCCAGCACGGTGCCCACCGGTTTCTTCGGGTTCTGCCCCAGCGCATTGACCCGCTCAACGGCCACCTGACACCAGCCGCCCGGTGCGCAGCCAAGGTCCACCACCCGGCCACCGGGTTTGAGAAACCCGTACCGATCATCGAGTTCGAGGATCTTGTAAGCCGCGCGCCCGCGAAAGCCCTCTTTCTTGGCGCGGATCACGTAGGGGTCGTTCAACTGTCGCTCCAGCCAGAGCGTAGAGGAAAGCTTGCGCCCCTTGGCCGTCTTGACCCGCACCCGCAATTCGCGCTGGCCGCGCCCGGAGCTTCCCTTTTCCTGTGTCATGCGTAAGGCCCATCTTCCAGAACGCCATCCGCGCTCATCTGTGCATATAGCAGCCCTTCACGCAGACCACGGTCGGCCACGGAAAGGCGATCGGTGGGCCATATCCGCATCAGCGCCTGAAGGATAGCCGCGCCGGACATGATCAGCGCGTGGCGGTCGCGCCCGATGCGCGGATCGGTGCGCCGCCCTTCGGGGCCAAGCGACAGATATTCCCGGATCACGAGGTCGATCTGATCCGAGGTCATCTGCAACCCGTCCACCTTGGTCCGGTCATAGCGGCGCAGGTTCAGGTAGCTGGCGGCCACCGTTGTGACGGTGCCGGACGTGCCGATGATCTGAAATCCGGCGCGGGGGTTTTCGGCGTTATAGGGGGAAAAGCTGGCGAGGTTTTCTTCAAAGAACCAGCTCATCAGCGCAAAGCGCGCGGCGTCATCCTCCACATCGGCGAACTGGTCCTTCAGCGTGGCCACGCCAAGAGGCACGGAAATCCAGTCCACCACCCGCGCCGACGCCTCGCCCTGCGGCTGAAACCCGCGATGTAGCCGCATGATGGACTTTGCGCGATCCTCGGGCGGAACGGCGGATAGGTCGATCCACACAAGTTCGGTCGATCCGCCACCGATATCCACGACCAGCAACTGTTCGGTGCGCGCATTCACCAGGGGCGCGCAAGAGATGACGGCCAGCCGCGCCTCTTCCTCGGGCGCGATGATTTCCAGACTGAGGCCGGTTTCGCGCCGCACCTGACGGATGAAATCCTTTGCATTGCGCGCGCGGCGGCAGGCCTCGGTCGCGACAAGGCGCATGCGGCGGACGCCGTGCTTCTCGATCTTTTTCTGACAGATGCGCAGAGCCTGCACCGTGCGTCCCATCGAGGCACGCGACAGTCGGCCCGAGGCTTCAAGCCCCACGCCAAGCTGGACAGTTTTGGAAAAACTGTCCACGACCTGAAACTGACTGCCTTTTGGTTGGGCAATCAGCATCCGGCAACTGTTTGTGCCAAGGTCGAGCGCCGCATAAAGCGTGCCCGCCCCCGGCGGATGGGAAGCTGACGGTTCTACCGCGGGCGGCGTGCCGACTGGCATGCCGTCCAACTGCGGGATCGCGTCCGCCTCCCGGGGACGCTGGGGCGTCATGACCGCCCTCCATCTGTGGTTACCCCGATGGTAGCGCCCTTTTTGCACCCAAGGCAAGCGCGCGCTGACCTGCAGTTGCATGCAGCAATCACATTCATCATTTCCTTGAGAATTATTCCGATCCCGCTCTGTCGCCGCCGTGGCCAAATTGCGCTAGGTCGGAACTGGCGTATTCGGGGGTCGTTCCTCGCCTGCGCCATGTCGAAAACCGACATCGGCTGTCGGAGTTCGGCGCTATCAACAGGGTCAAGCACGGCAAGGGGAATCGGATGCCTGAAGTTACCATCGTCTACTGGCGCGACATCCCGGCCCAGGTCATCGTGGGCAAGGGGCGGCGGGGATCGAAGATCCAGCTGACAGAACGCTTCGAGCAAGCCATTGACCGCTGCGCCATGAAGGTGGGGGCGCGGGATACCGACAGCTATCTCGCCGAATGGCGCAAAGCCGCCCCCTATGAGGTGGAGGGCGACCCGGACGAGATTGTAAAGTCCGTTGCTGCCCAGCTGGAAGCCGAGTTTGACACCGCGCGCCTGAAGGCGCTGATCGACGCCGAGGGTTGGGCAAAGGCCTGATCCGATAACCGTGGGAGAGCCTGATGGCCCTGTTCAGTTTCCGCCGCGAGGCAGCCCCATCCCCCTCGTCTTCGGCCCCGGCCGAGATGGAGGCCTTTCTCAAGGGCTTTTCCATCGAAGTGATGCCGCGCACGGCGGAAAAGGTGGAAAGCTTCCGCGCCATCCTGCCCGAAGGCACACGCGTCTATATCGCCCATATCGACGGCACCCCGATCGAGGACATGGTCGCAACGGCCAAGCGGTTGAACGCGGAAGGCTATCCCGTGATGCCGCATTTCCCAGCACGCATCATCAAGGACAAGGCCACGCTGCTGGACTGGGTCGCCCGCTACAAGGGCGAGGCTGATGTGAAGCAGGGCCTGCTGTTGGCCGGTGGCGTGGCGCAGCCGGTGGGGGATTTCGAAACCTCGATGCAATTGCTGGAATCGGGCGCGTTCGATGGGTTTGACCGGCTGCATGTGGCAGGCCATCCGGAAGGCAATAAGGACATCGATCCCGATGGATCGGACCGCATGGTGATGGAAGCCGCGCGCTGGAAATCAGCCTTCGCCGAGCGCACGGATGCCAAGATGGCCATGGCCACGCAGTTCTGCTTTGAAGCTGATCCCGTTATCGCCTGGGTGGATCGTCTGGCCGCAGAAGGGGTAAAGCTACCCGTACATATCGGCGTGGCGGGGCCTGCGAAGCTTCAGACCCTCATCAAATTCGCCATCGCCTGCGGCGTGGGCCCGTCACTGCGCGTGCTGCAAAAGCGCGCGATGGATGTGACCAAGCTTCTGCTGCCCTATGAGCCTACCGAATTCGTCGCGGCCCTCGCCGCGCACAAGGCCGCGAACCCCGATTTCGGGATTGAAGCGGTGCATTTCTTCCCGCTTGGCGGCATCAAGACCAATGCCACCTGGATCACCGAAAACGGCGGCACTTCCGGCCAGCCTGCACACGCATAAGAAAAGGTTCCCCGATGACCCGTACCGTCCTTGAATCCAAGACCAAGACCGTGATCATCGGTTTTGACGAACCCTTCTGCGTGATCGGCGAACGCATCAACCCGACAGGACGCAAGAAGCTGGCTGCCGAACTGGAAGCCGGGAATTATGAAACCGTCATCCGCGACGCGCTGGAGCAGGTGGCCTGCGGGGCGACAGTTCTGGATGTGAATTCGGGTGCGGTCTTTACCAACAAGATGGCCGAAGACCCGCGCTATGCCGATAACAACTTTGTTGAACCGCCCCTGATGAAGGCGCTGATCGAGATCATCCAGCAGACGGTGGACGTGCCGTTGTGCATCGATTCGTCGGTTCCTGCCGCGCTGGAAGCCGGGCTTGCCGCCTGCGAAGGCCGCCCGTTGCTGAATTCGGTGACGGGCGAGGAAGACCGGATGGAACTCGTCCTGCCGCTGGTCAAGAAATACAATGTGCCTGTCGTGGCGATCTCTAACGATGACACGGGCATCTCGCCCGATCCCGATGTCCGCTTTGCGGTGGCCAAGAAGATCGTGGAACGCGCGGCCGATTTCGGCATTCCGGCGCATGACATCGTGGTCGATCCGCTGGTCATGCCCGTGGGCGCGATGGCGAGCGCGGGTCAGCAGGTCTTTGCCCTCGTGCGCCGCCTGCGCGATGAGTTGGGCGTGAACACGACCTGCGGCGCATCGAACATCAGCTTTGGCCTGCCGCATCGGCACGGGATCAACGCAGCCTTCCTGCCCATGGCCATCGGCGCGGGCATGACGAGCGCAATCATGAACCCGGTCCGCCAGCAGGAGATGGAGGCGATCCGCGCCGCCAACTTCCTGATGAACCATGATGCGAATGGCGGGGAATGGATCCGCTTTGCCAAGGTTCTGGAAGCGGTCGAAGGCGGCATGACATTCGCCGAAGCCTCAAGCGCCGCATCGCAAGCCGCCGGTGGCCGCCGGGGCGGCCGTCGCGGCCGGGCCTGATTAACCTTTTCGCAATCATGGGGCGGCTGCGGTCGCCTCATGCACACGGTCAGACAAAACTCATCTGAAACCTGGATCACGCTGATTTTCTCGGCCAAAGCGGCGGTTGGCCATGTCATCCGTCGCAATGTCGCGTGGATAGACCGTGAGGTTGGCCGCGACCGGTTCATCGCCGAAGTACGGCAACGGGGGTTTCATCTCTTGCAAACCGCTGACCAGTTCATCGTGGTCTGCCATTCCGGCCCTGTGCACCTGCTGTTCTGACACGACGGCGGGGCCCACGAATTTCCTGCGAAAATTCAGGCCCCGCACCTCTGATTTTTCGCAGAAAAATCGTTGAGGTGCGGCTAGTCTGTTTGCACGTCAGACAACCAGAAAGAGCGCCCATGCCCGCCCCCCTTGACGGCGTCACCATTCTTGACCTGACCCATGTCCTTGCAGGGCCGTTCTGCGCCTCGACACTGGCCGATCTGGGCGCGCGGGTGATCAAGTTGGAACGCCCCGGAATTGGGGATGACACCCGCGCCTTTCCGCCCTTCCTGCAAGGGGAGTCCGGCTATTTCGCCGCGCTGAACGCCGGCAAGCAATCCATCGCGCTGGACCTGAAATCCGTGCCCGACCGGGCGATTTTCGACCGGCTGGTCGGACGTGCGGATGTTGTGCTGGAAAACTATCGGCCCGGCGTGATGGAGCGGTTGGGCTATGGATGGGAGGCGCTCCATGCCCGCCACCCCCGGCTGATCTATGGCGCGGTGTCGGGCTTTGGCCATACCGGGCCCGAGGCGGGCAAGCCCGCCTATGACATGGTGGTGCAAGCGCGGGGCGGCGTGATGTCGATCACGGGCGAGGAAGGCGGTCCGCCGGTGCGCGTCGGGGCCTCCATCGGGGATATCGTGGCGGGCATGTATCTTGCGCAGGGGGTTCTGGCCGCGCTCTATGCCCGCGAGAAGACCGGGCTGGGGGCGAAGATCGATATCGCCATGCTGGATGCTCAGATCGCCATTCAGGAACACAGCCTTGCCATCACCGCGGCCACCGGCCACCCGCCCGGCCCCACGGGGGCGCGGCATCCCACGATCACACCCTTTTCCACCTATCGCGCGGCAGATGGGTTCTTTGTGATCGCTGCCGGAAATGATGCGCTTTTTGCCAAGTTGTGCAGCGCCTTGGCGCTGCCTTTGGCGGATGATCCGCGCTTTGCCACCAACGCCGCGCGCTGCGAGAATGTGCATCTGCTCAAGCGCCTGATCGAGGCGGTGACACTGGAACACCCAGCAGCACACTGGATCGCCGTGCTGGAGGAAGCCGGGGTTCCCACTGGCCGGGTGCAGACCATGCGCGAGGCGATGGCCGACCCGCAGGTGCTGGCGCGCAACATGGTGGTGCCGGTGGCCCCGGCGCCGGGGGGGGCCGCTTTCACGGCAGCGGGCAATCCGATCAAGATGTCCACCCTGCCCGACATCCACAGCCGTGGCCCCGCGCCCCGGCTTGACGGGGACCGCGCGGCGATCCTGCACTGGCTTGACGCCCCTGATCCCTGACCTGCCGCTATCGGGCATTGCATGCGCCGCGCCGCGCCCTAGAACAGGCGCACGAACAGGAGAGAGAGCCTTGCCCACCGCGACCGCCGTGGATTTTGCCACCCTGCCCGATGAACGCTGGGAGGACCCGGCGCGCGGGACGATACGCTTTCGCACGCTGTTTTCCGCACCCGCCACAGACAGCGATGCCATCACCTGCGGCGTGGCGATGATGGAGGCCGGGGATACCTTTCCGCTGCATTCCCATCCGCAGGCCGAGGTCTATTTTGGGCTGGAGGGCGAAGGTGAGGTTATGATCAGCGGCATCCCCCACCGCCTTGCCCCCGGTGTCGCGCTTTACATCCCCGGGGGCGCCGTGCATGGCGTGCCGGTGGCCGCCGGGCCGCTGCGCTGGTTCTATACCTTTGCCGCCGATTCCTTTGACGAAATCCGCTACAGCTTCATCCACGAGACGGGACAGACCGCATGACCGCCGCCGCCAAAGCCGCACCTGCAACCACCGCTGAAGAGGCGCTTGTCATCTTCACCCCATCGGGCAAGCGCGGGCGGTTCCCGCTGGGCACGCCGGTGCTGACAGCAGCGCGGCAATTGGGCGTGGATCTTGATTCCGTCTGCGGCGGGCGGGGCATCTGTTCCAAATGCCAGATCACGCCCAGCTATGGCGATTTCTCCAAACATGGTGTGACCGTCGCCGATGATGCGCTGACCGAATGGAATTCGGTGGAGGAGCGCTACAAATCCAAGCGCGGGATGCTGGATGGCCGCCGTCTGGGCTGCCAGGCCAAGGTCATGGGCGATGTGGTGATCGACGTGCCGCCGGAAAGCCAGGTGCACAAGCAGGTGATCCGCAAATCGGCCACCCAGCGCGACATCATCATGGACCCGGCGACGCGGCTTTTGTACGTCGAGGTGGCCGAGCCTGACATGCACGAACCCACCGGCGATTTCGAACGCCTTGCCATCGCATTGCGCGACCAATGGCAGGTGGAGGATGTCGCCGCCGATCTTTCCCTGATGCGGCGGCTGCAGCCCGTGCTGCGCAAAGGGGACTGGAAGGTCACTGTCGCGCTGCACAAGGGCAACCATGACGGCACGCCGCGCATCCTCGACATCTGGCCGGGGTTCCATGAGGGCGGGCTCTATGGGCTGGCCATCGACCTTGGGTCCACCACCATCGCCGCGCATCTGTGCGATCTGAAGGATGGGTCCGTGCTGGCCTCTTCCGGCCTGATGAACCCGCAGATCCGGTTCGGCGAGGATCTGATGAGCCGCGTGTCCTATGCGATGATGAACCCCGGCGGCGATGTCGAAATGACCCGCGCGGTGCGCGAGGCGATCAACGGGCTGGCCGTCTCTATCGCGCAGGAGGCGGCTATCGATCCGACCGCGATCTATGAGGTGGTCTTTGTCTGCAATCCGGTGATGCACCACCTGCTTTTGGGGATCGACCCGGTGGAACTGGGTCAGGCGCCCTTTGCGCTGGCCACATCGGGCAGCATCAGCCTTGATGCGCGCGATCTGGACCTGCCCGCGCTGAATCGCGCGGCGCGGGTTTACATCCTGCCTTGCATCGCGGGCCATGTGGGGGCCGATGCGGCCGCCGTGGCGCTGTCAGAGGAACCGAACAAATCCAAGGATATGGTGCTTATCGTCGATGTCGGCACCAATGCCGAAATCCTCTTGGGCAATTCTACGCGGGTGCTGGCCTGTTCTTCGCCCACCGGCCCCGCCTTTGAAGGCGCGCAGATCTCCAGCGGGCAGCGCGCCGCACCGGGCGCGATCGAGCGGGTGGAGATCGACCCCGCAACGAAGGAGCCGCGGTTCAAGGTGATCGGCAGCGACCTGTGGTCCACCGATCCCGGGTTTGACGAGGCGACCAAAGGGTCGGGCATCACCGGCATTTGT
>PNND01000059.1 GCA_013824045.1 Rhodobacter sp.
TCTGCATGCGCGTCGATATGGATCAGCGCGACAGGCCCGTGCTTTTCCTTGATCGCCCGCAGGATCGGCCATGTCAGCGTATGATCGCCCCCCAACGTTAGCGGGATCGCCCCATCCGCAAGTACGCCCCGGTAAAAGTCAGTGATGATGTCCACCGTCTTTTTCAGATCAAAGGTGTTGATAGGCACATCGCCGATATCCGCCACCTGAAGGTGATCGAACGGTGCCGCCCCCGTCGCCATGTTATAGGGGCGCAGCATCCGCGACTCGTCCCGTATCTGGCGCGGCCCCAGCCGCGTGCCCGACCGGTTCGATGTGCCATGATCCATCGGTATTCCGATGAAGGCCACGTCCAACCCCTTGGCGCTCGTCGCCGCAGGCAGGCGCATCATGGTGGCAGGCCCGCCAAACCGCGCCATCGTGTTCCCGCCAAGCGGTTGGTTGAAACCCGTCATCTGCCTTTTCCTTCCAGCCAATCCCGGATGATCTTTCTGTGCCTTTCCCCCGAATAGCTGGGGAAATGCCCTCCATGCACCACCCGCACGGGCAGGGCCAATAACCGCTCCATCGACCGGATATACTGCGCCTGTTCCAGCGCGCTTGTCCCTTCGATCAACTCGCCATCATAGACGATGTCGCCCGAAAACAGGATGCCGCTCGCCGCTTCCCACAGGGCAATCCCGCCGGGGGAATGGCCGGGTGTGTGAATCACCTCAAACCGCCGGTCGCCCAAATCGACCACGTCGCCGTCCCACAACAGCCGGGTCGCAGGTGCGGCCTGCACGGCGTAGGTGGCCGAAAGGTAAGGTTCCGGCGGCAGCGCGGTGAAGATGTCGTCCGTCACATACTTGTCGGCAAAGGTGTTCTCCCGCGTGGGCGCACGTAAAAGATGCGCCTCCGCCCCGTGGCAGGATCGGCAGGGGAATTCGTGATGGCATCCCACGTGGTCGAAATGCGTATGGCTCGCCACCGCCTCAAGTGGCCGCTCCGTCACCTTGGGGACCCAGTCCCGCAGCGACACAACTCCCATCCCCGAATCCACCAGCATGTCGCGATCTCGCCCCCGCACATGCCAGACATTGCAGCGATAGAATTCCCGCACATGCGGCTCGTCGATCCAGGTGACACCGTCGCCCATATCGCGCACGCGCCACCAATCGCCCGGCCCCATCCGTTCCATCACGCCTCCAGCACCACGAAATCCTGCGCCCCAAGGTCCAGCACCGATCCCAATTCCGGCGCGGCGCCCTGCGCAAGATGCACCACCAGCCGCAGGTCCGGCGCGGCCAAAGGCGACACATGGGCGCGCAGATAGGTGCCAAAGAACGTCGTCTCTTCCACCCGGCAAGGGCCGAGGCGAAGCGCGCCGCTTTCGGAAATCGCCTCAGGCCGGATGCACAGCACCCCATCCGGCACCGCCAAAGGCCCCAAAGCCGATTTCCCGCCCACCACAGGCACCTTGTTCACCTCACCCATGAACCCGGCAGAGAACAGGGATTTGGGCCGCAGATACACCTCACGCGGGGGGCCGATATCGGCAATCTTGCCGCCATTCATTACCACGATCCGGTCGGCAATCGCCATCGCCTCTTCCTGATCATGGGTCACATGCACGAAAGTCGTTCCCACCCGCCGCTGAATCGCCTTCAGCTCATCCTGCATCGCGCGGCGCAGCTTCAGGTCCAGCGCCCCCAGCGGTTCATCCAGCAGCAGCACATCCGGCTCCACCGCCAAGGCCCGCGCCAGCGCCACCCGCTGCCGCTGGCCGCCGCTCAGCTCATGCGGCCGCCGCGCCGCACGCCCCTCAAGCCCCACCAGCGCCAGCATCTCGGCGGCTTTCGCATCCCGCGCTGCCTTCGCCATCCCCCGCATCCGCAGCCCGAACCCCACATTCTCGGCCAGCGTCATATGCGGAAACAGCGCGTAATCCTGAAACACCGTCGTCGTTGGTCGGTCCTTCGCCGCCACCCCCGCCATATCCCGCCCACCGATCAACACCGCGCCCGAAGTGGGTTCGGCAAAGCCCCCGATGATGTTCAACAGCGTGGTCTTGCCGCAACCCGAAGGCCCCAGCAGCACGACAAACTCCCCCGCCGTGATTTCCAGATCGACCCCGTCCAGCGCCAGCGCGCTGCCATAGCGCTGCGTCACCGCGCGGATGGATACACCAGCCGTCATGTCTTTGCCCTCCGGAACACGAACACCTCCAGCACCACGACCAGCGTGACAGAAACCAGAAACACCAAAGACCCCACCGCATTCGTCGCAGGCGAAATCCCCGACCGCAGCATCGACCAGATCTCCACCGGCAGCGTCACGTCGAACCGCGTCAGCAGGAAGGCGATGATGAACTCATCCCAGCTGAACGTCACCGAAAGGAAGAACGCCGCCGCCAAGGGCGCGGCCAGCATCGGTGCCGACACCAAGGCCAATACCTTCCACTCCGGCGCGCCTAGATCGCGTGCCGCCCGTTCCGCGTTCTTCTGATGATCCCCCATCGCCGCATAGGTAATGGCGAAACATAAAGGCAGGTTGATCACCACATGCCCGATGCCCGCCGTCCAAAGCGACAGCCGCACCCCGGTCTGATTGAACACCGTCAGCAGCCCCAGCGCGATGATCAGGTAACTTACCGTCATCGGCGCGATCAGCACGCCCCGCAACAGAACCGATCCCGGCAGCCGCACCCGCGCCAGCGCATGCGCCGCCAGAAACCCCAAAATCAGCGCGATTAGTGACGAAACCGCCGCCACCAGCGCCGAATTGACCAGCGCAGCCATCAGGTCGCGGTCGCCCAGAACCTTTGCATACCAGTCCAGCGTCACGCCCTGAAACGGCGGTACCGGCAATCGGCCATCCTGAAAGGAAAAGGCCACCAGCACCGCCACTGGCAGAAAGACAAAGGCATAGGCGATGGCCAGATAGGCCCATGACAGCGCGCGCATCGCTACACCCGATCCAGCCGCAGCCACCGGCTGGAGGCGAAATAGGCCAGCGTCACCACCGCCATAAGAACCACCGATAATGCCGAAGCCAGCGGGAAATTCCCGCTCCGCCCCATCTGCAGCATGATCAACTGTGGCAGTGTCAGTTCCGCATTCCCGCCCAGGATCTGCGGCGTGATGTAATCCCCGATGCACAGCACAAAGGTCAGAAACGCCCCCGTCACCACCCCCGGCAAGGTCAGCGGCAGGATCACATGCCGGAAGGTCTGCCACCGCCCGGCCCCAAGGTCAGCCGCCGCCCGCGCATAGTTGGGCGACAGCTGGATCAGGTTGGCATAGATCGTCAGCGTCAGCAGCATCACGAAGAAATGGACGAACCCGATCACCGTCGCCGTCCGCGTTGCGGCAATCTCCAACGGCTCAGCAATCAGGCCCAACCCCAGCAGCGCCTTGTTGACCACTCCGTTCTGGCCCAACACCAGCAGCCACGCATAGGACCGCACGACATAGGATGTCCAAAAGGGCAGCACCGCCAACAACAGTGCCAGCCGCTGCCACCGCGCCGGCACCCGAAAGGCGATGATCGCGGCCAAAGGATAGGCGAGCACCACGGAAACCACTGTCACCACCACGGTGATCTCAAGGCTGTTGAGCAACGCCTTGAACATCGTCCAGTCGGTGAAGATGCGGATGTAATTGCCGGGGTCGAACCCTGCCACCACCTCGCGTCCCTCCATCCGGGCGAAGGACAGCGCCAGCATGGCCAGGAACGGCAGCACAAAGAACGCGACCGTCCACAGAAGGGCAGGGGCCGCAAGGCCCCAACCCAACCGTTTCTCTGCCGCTGCCAGTGTCACAGGGTCACTGGTTCAGCATTTCGGTCCACATATCCTGCATAGCCGTGTCCAGCGCCGCATCCGGGATCGGGTAAAGCTGCGCCCGCTTCAGGAAATCGGGCTGCTCTTTCCAGCGCAGCACATCGCGCTGCTCCATGCTCAGCGCGTCGCCCGTCTTGGCATTGGCGGGCATCCCCCAATAGCAGGACGATGTCGCCAGCTTGGCCTGCCCTTCGGGGGATACGATGTATTTCACGAATTCCAGCGCCAGATCCGGCTGGGTGGACCCCGCCACCACGCCGATTGACTGCGCCCAGCGCAAACCGCCCTGCTTGGGGATGGTCCAGTCGAGGTTCGGGTTGTCAGCGGCCAGCACGGCAGTCAGCCATTCGCCGCCACCCACCACGATATCCACCTCGCCCGTCGCCAGCGCCGTCTGCGCCGACACCACATCCGACACCTGCTTCGATGCCGCGCGCAGCTTCATCAGCGGCTCTTTCAGACTGGGCAGGTTTTCCGCCGTGATGTCGGAGGTGTTGATCCCTTGGCTCAGCGCCACCAGCCCGATCACCGGCAGGTAATAGTCATAGATGGCGATCCGGCCGTCATATTTGCCCGATGTCAGGGTGGCCATATCCTCCATATCCGCGGGATCGACCTTGGTCTTGTCGAAGGAAATGGTGTTGTAGCCGAACTTCTCGGTCACGGCATAGGTCTTGCCATCCACGGTGTTGTTCTCGGCCATCACCAATTCGGGAAAGAAATTCTGCGTGGGCAATTCCGCCGCCGGCAGCTCCGCCAGATACCCGGCCTCCACCGCGCGGCCCACATCGACCGCGTCGATCACCAGCACATCCCAATCGCCCGGCTGCGATTGATCCAGAATCGCCAGCCCCGCCGCCGTGCCCTCATATTCCTTCAGGTTCACGGTCACGCCGAACTTCTCCTCAAACGGTTCGATCAGCGCGGGATCGGTGTGGTCACACCACACCAGTGCATTCAATTCCTGCGCAAAGGACGGGCTCGCCACCGTCAGAAGCGCAAGGGCAGTCAGCGGAAGGGTTACTTTCTGGGCCATTCTTCTCTCCATGTCGGGGTTCTGTCGGCGCTTCTGTCCGGCGCGGTCACAAAAATAATTGAGTTCGTTCAATTTTGAAGTCAATGTCAAAAAACGGGCAATATGTGAACGGCACCGATGGCTGGACTGCGCGAAAAACAAAAGGCCGACCGAACCCGCCGCATCCTCGAGGCGGCCTCGCGGCTGTTTCGCGAACAGGGCTACGGCGCGATCCGGATTGAAGACATCGCCCATGCGGCCGAAGTGTCCGTCGGCACGCTCTATAACTACTTCACCAACAAAGGCGATCTCCTCCTCGCCATCGTGTCGATGGAGGTGGAAGAGGTGCTGGAATCCGGCAAATCCATCGTCGCAGACCCGCCAGATGACATTGCCCGCGCGCTGGGCGATCTGCTGGGCATCTATTTCGACCATTCGCTTTACTACCTGTCCAAGGAAATGTGGCGCACCGCCATGGCCATTTCCATCGAGGCACCGGGAACCCCCTTCTCGGCCCGCTATACCGAACTTGACAGCCTCCTCGCGGCGCAGGTCTGCGATCTGATCGCGGAACTGCAGCGCAAGGGCTATGCCCGCACGGATATCGACGCTGATGCCGTGGGCCAGTTGCTTTTCAACAACCTCAACCAGATGTTCACCGAATTCGTGAAGCAAGAGGCGATGACATTTGCCGCCCTCCACACTGCGACCGCGCGCCAGAACGCGCCCATCGCCGAATTCCTTGCCCGGCGTTAGCTGTTTCACCTTGGCCCAAATACTCAAATCCCACCCAACCACCCCCGCCCCGGTCGCCTGACGGCACCCTCCCCTCCCCCGCCTTCGGGGGAGGGGCCGGGGGAGGGGGTGCCTATAACTCCTTCACCAACCGCAGCGCGTCATAGATCGCCGCATGGGTGTTGCGCGCCTCGACCGCATCCCCGATCCGGAACAGCTGAAACCCGGCGGGGCCACCGTTCATCGCCTGCGGCCGCCCCTCGATCAGCGCGTCATAATCCACCGCGCCAAGGTTTTCGGACAGCGGCTTCAGATCGAAATAGATCTGCGCCAAGGGCTGCGTGCCATGGTTCACTACGATCTGGTCAAAGCTCCGCTCCTGCCGCACCTCCCGGCTGTAATCTGACCCGATCACCGCCCGCAGCCGGTTGCCATCCCGCTCCACCGCCTGCAGGCGATAGGTCACGGTGAATGTCACGGCCTTTTCCTGCATCGCCCGCATATAGGGAACAAGGTTCATCCCCATGACCTCGGGTGCAAAGCTGCGGTCGGGTGTCATCACCTCCACCACCGCGCCACTTTCGGCCAGAAGCTGCGCCGCCTGCATCGCCGTATGATCGCCTGCATCATCGTACAGCAGCACCTGCGCCCCCGGCTTTGCATCGCCCGACAGGATATCCCACGCGCTGACCACAAGATCATTCCCGGCCTCCAGCACCTCCGTCTCCGGCAGGCCCCCCGTCGCCACGATCACCACATCGGGGCGCTCGGCCAGCACATCCGCCGCCTCGGCCCAGGTATTGAACCGGAACTCCACATCCCGCGCCGCGCATTGCGCCATGCGCCAGTCGATGATCCCGATCATCTCGGCCCGCCGCTTGCTCTGCGCCGTCAGGCGCACCTGCCCGCCGGGTTGATCCGCCGCCTCGAATACCACCACGCGGTGCCCGCGTTCCGCTGCCACCCGTGCTGCCTCCAGCCCCGCAGGCCCGGCCCCCACGACCACAACTTTCCGCTGCACGGCTGCCGGGGCGATCACATGCGGCATCGTCTCCTCGCGCCCCGTCGCCGGGTTGTGGATACACAGCGCCATGCCGCCCTGATAGATGCGGTCCAGGCAATATGTTGCCCCCACGCAGGGCCGGATGTCATCCTCGCGCCCTTCGATGATCTTCCGCACGATATGCGGGTCCGCCATATGCGCCCGCGTCATGCCGACCATGTCCAACTGCCCCGTCGCCACGGCGTGACGGGCGGTCGCCACATCGGGAATGCGCGCCGCATGGAATGTGGGCATCCCCACCTCGGCCCGCACGCGGCCCGCGAAATCCAGATGCGGCGCGGACCGCATTCCTTGGATTGGGATCACACCCGTCAGGGCGGCGTCGGTGTGAATGCGCCCTTTGATGATGTTCAGGAAATCGACCAGCCCCGAATCCCGGAACCGCCGCGCCATTTCGATCCCTTCCTCCGGGGGGATGCCGCCCGCCTCATCCTCATCTGCCACATAGCGCAGGCCCAGCAGGAAATCGGGCCCAACCCGTTCGCGACAGGCGCTCAGAACCTCCATCGCAAATCGCAACCGATTGTCCAGCGATCCTGCATAGGGCCCCTCCACCGCCGCTGTCAGCGGGCTGATGAACTGGTCCATCAGATGGCCGTAACATTCAAACTCCACCCCATCGAGCCCCGCCGCCTTCATCCGTTCTGCCGCATCGGCATAGTCGCGGATGATCCGCGCAATATCCCAATCCTCGATGATCTTGGGGAAGGCCCGATGCGCCGGTTCGCGCGATTTGCCGGGCGCCACCACGGGCAGCCAGTCGCCCTTGTCCCACCGCGTGCGCCGCCCCAGATGGCTGATCTGGATCATCACCGCTGCGCCTGCCTCGTGGCAATCATCCGCCAGCCGCCGCATCCACGGCACCACCTCATCCTTCCAGACCAGCACATTTCCAAACGCCGGCGGGCTGTCGCGGCTTACGCTGGCAGACCCCGCCGTCATCACCATCGCGACCCCGGCCTTGGCCCGCTCCAGATGATACAGGCGATACCGATCCTTCGGCATCCCGTCCTCGGTATAGGCGGGCTCATGGCTCGTCGTCATGATCCGGTTGCGCAGGGTCAGATGCTTCAGCCGATAAGGCTGCAACAGCGGATCATTCGACATGGGGATGGCCTCCGGCTCTACGCGCTATCCCGACCTTCAGGAAAATGTTCACTACTGTCAAGTTTGCAGTCACCCATGAACATTTCCTTGCGACGCAATCCCCGGACCGCTACCCTCACCCCATGACCGATGACCCCCCCTCAGAGTCCGGCTGGCGCGGATCGCCCGATCTGTGGCTGGAGGCCGCGCATGACATGCTGGTGGAAAGCGGCGTGGACGCCGTCCGCATCCAGCCGCTTGCCAAACGCCTGAACATCGCACGCACCAGTTTCTATTGGCACTTCAAGGACCGGGAAACCCTGCTCGCCGCGCTAGCCGATCGCTGGGCCGCGCGCACCACCGCCGGGCTGGTCGCCGCCTGCGCCGCCTATGCCGATACAAAGGCCGAGGCGATGCTGAACGTCATCTCTTGCTTCCTCTCTGACGCCGCCTTCGACAGCCGCCTCGAATTCGCCATCCGCTCCTGGGCGTTGCAGGACGCCACCATCATGGCCCGCCTGAACGCCGAAGACAGCGCCCGGGTCGACGCGCTGATCGCGCTGTATCATCATTGGGGCCATGTTGGGGTCGATGCCGATACCCGCGCCCGCGCCGTCTACCTGACCCAGATCGGCTATATCTCGACCCAGGCCCGCGAAGACCTGTCCATCCGCATGGCGCGCATCCCGGCCTATGTCGAGCTTTTCACCGACACCGCCCCCAGCCCGCGCGAACTGGCGCGGTTTCACGCCCGGCACTGCTTTTCCCCCTGACGCGGCGCTTTACCGCCGTCGCCTGCGGGCCTAGCTTGCGCCGCAACCAAACCGCTGGGACCCCACATGATTGCTGCATATCGCGAGGCTGAGGGCCGCCTGATCCGTCTCGCCCCCGAGGCCGCCTTGTCCGACGCCATCTGGATCGACCTGCTCCGCCCAACCGACGCGGAAACCGCCGCCGTCATGGCGCTGGGCGTCGATGTGCCGACGCTAGAGGATATGGAAGAGATCGAAATCTCCAACCGCCTCTACCGCGAGGGCTGCACCGATTACATGACGATCCAGCTTACCGGCCACTCTGAGACCAACACGCCTATTGCTGGCCCGGTCACCTTCATCCTGTCGCCCAGCCGCCTTGTAACCGTGCGCCATCACGATTCCCGCCCCTTTGAAACCTACCCCACCCGCGCCGAAAAGGTGGGTCCGGGCTGCACCAATGCCAACCGGGTTTTCCTCTCGATGATCGAAGAGATTATCGGTCGTCTAGCCGACCTGCTGGAATCCTCGGGCCGCGGCCTCGATCACACCTCTCGCTCGGTCTATACCCCCGGCAAGCGCGGCCAGAACCAGCAACGGCTCGAAGTCGCCCTGCGCCAAATCGGGCGTGAGGCGGAATTGCTGGGCCATATCCGCCTTGCCTTGCTCACCCTCAGCCGCGCGCTTGGCTTTTACAGCCAGACCGCCCGCGAACGCTTGGGCGACGAAGGCATGGCCCCGGTCACGGCAAACCTTCTTCGCGATATTGATTCGCTAGAGGTTCACACGGATTACCTGTCACAGCGCGTGGCACTGGCCTCGGATGCTACGCTCGGGATGATCAACCTGTCACAGAACGGCACAGTCCGCATCGTGTCGGTCGTCGCGGTTCTGTTCTCTCCCCCCACTCTGATCGCGTCGATCTATGGGATGAATTTCGATGTGATGCCGGAACTGGCGCAGCCTTGGGGCTATCCGGCGGCAATTTGCGCGATGCTGGCCTCTTCGGTTGTGGCCTTTCTCTATTTCCGCTGGAAGAACTGGCTCTAGGCCGCCACGCCCCCGCGCCACACGCCCCGCAAGGCCCAATCCGCGCCCAGATGCACCATATCTGCCCGCGCGCCGGGGCGCAGATGGCCCAGATCGCCCCGCCCGATCACCGCCGCCGGGATGCTGCTCGCCATGGCCAGCGCCCGTTCTGGCGTGATCCCCACCTCCTGCACCAACACCTGCACCGCGCGCGGCAGTGTCAGATCGGCCCCTGCCAGCGTGCCATCCTCCAGCGTCAATCGACCCTGTGACCGCAGAATCCGCCGCCCGCCCAGATGGAACTCTGTCCCGTCCGTCCCCGCCAGCGCCATGCAATCTGATACCAGAAACACCCCGCTCCGCTTTGCCGCCAGCGCCACGCGCAGGCTGATCGGGTCCACATGGATGCCATCCGCGATCAGCCCGGCAAACCCGTCCCCCGCCAGCACAGCCCCCACCATCCCCGCCTCGCGGTTGCCCATCTGGCTCATCGCGTTGAACAGATGCGTCGCACAACGCGCGCCCGCCGCCATCGCCGCGCGCGCCTCGGCCGCGCTGCAATCGCTATGGCCCAGCGAAACGATCACCCCCGCCGCCGCTATCGCCCTGATTTGCGCATTGGTCACCGATGCTGGCGCAACCGTCACCATCAGCGCAGGCAGTTCCGCCGCCGCCTCGATGATCAGCGCCAGATCGCGCGGTTCCATCCGCCGGATCAGAGCCGGATCATGCGCCCCTTTGCGCCGCACATCCAGATGCGGCCCCTCCAGATGCAGACCCAGAAAGCCCGGCAACTGCGCCTTGGTCGCGGCAATCCCCGCCTCGACCACCCGCGCCGTTACCTCATAGGTGTCCGTGATCAGTGTGGGCAGGCATCCAGTGGCCCCCAGCCGCGCCTGAACAGAACAAATCGTCTCTAACACGGCCTGATCCGTGTTTCCGTCGACGGCGAAACCTCCCGATCCGTTGATCTGCAGGTCCAGAAAGCCGGGTGCCAATACCCCGCCGCCCAGCGCAACCACCGTCCCCTCGGCCGCGCCAAACCCCACCACGTGCCCATCCTCCACCACCAGCGCGCCCTCACGGAACTCCGTCCCGTCAAAGACCCGCGCGCCGGTATAGGATGTTCTGCCCATCACACCGTCTCCGTGACTTTGCGCAGATGCGGCGGTGTGTCGGGATCGAACCCGCGCCGCCGCGCCAGCGCCTCGACAAACCCATAGAACCCCACGGCCAGAACCAGCGGCGCCACCAACGGATGCAAACCACCAACCGAAGGCAGCGTCACGCAGCCCTTCGCCGCGACCCCAGTCACGAACACATCCGCCCCC
>PNND01000403.1 GCA_013824045.1 Rhodobacter sp.
AAGGTGCAGAAGAACTTGTTGCGAGAGGCGTATCGGGGCCGATTTTCCTGAGGCGGGCGAAATCTGACGCAGATTTCGCGACGATTTCTGCACGCGAGACAATCGGCATGCTGGCGTAAGGGCAAGGATGCGGAGCCCCGGAGTTTGCGTCAAACTCCGGCGCGAAATCTGTGTCAGATTTCGCTGTCTTCGGGGAGTTCGGAGGCGAGGAAGCGCTCGAAGGCATCCAGATCGACCGGGTCGAACTGACCGAAGCCCTGCATCCAGACCGAGGCCGCGCGCAGGGCATCGGGTTCCAGCTTGCACCATTTCACCCGGCCACGCTTTTCCTGTGTGATCAGACCGGCATCGGCCAGCACGGCGAGGTGCTTGGATATGGCGGCCAGCGACATGGCGAAGGGGTGCGCCACATCGGTGACGGCCATGTCATCCTCCAGAAGCATCGTCAGGATGGCGCGGCGCGTGGGATCGGCCAGCGCGGCGAAGACAGTGTCGAGCGGATGGGGCGCGGGGCTGGTCATGCGGCATGTTTGGGGGGCGGGCGCGGGATCGTCAACCGGTTGGTTGAATATGCGGATGCGGCACGATGCGGACCGAGGCTGTGCGGGGTGCCTTTTGTGACGATATAAAAGATCAATGAAAGCATAGGGTTGCAGCGGGACTCCATGGGGATTTCGGTGCTTGACTCAGGCCACCCCCCTCCGTAGTTATCCCCCGACTGTTCTGGGGGCACCCAACCATGGCTGAAGACCCTGATGGCGAGCGTCTGCGGGCGCTTGAGGAAAGGATCGCCAAGGTGAAGGGCGCGGTCGAAGGACCCGCCAAGCGCCATCAGGACAGCCAGTATTCGCAGGCCAATCTGGCATGGCGGATGGTGGTGGAACTTGTGGCCGGTCTGGGGATCGGCTTCGGCATCGGATACGGGCTGGATGTTCTGTTCGGAACGCTGCCCATCTTCATGGTGCTGTTCATTTTCGCGGGCCTCGCGGCGGGTGTGAAAACCATGCTGAGATCCGCGAAAGAGGTGCAGGAACGCAAGGCGGCCGAGGCCGCTGCAGAAGGGGACGACTGACGTGGCGGAAGAGGCGCATAGCGAAGGCGGTCTGGTGTTTCACCCGATGGACCAGTTCATCGTCAAGCCGCTGTTCGGCGATGGCCCGGTGGAGTGGTACACGCCCACGAACGTGACACTGTGGCTGGGCATTGCGGTGCTGTGCACGGTGGCGCTGTTCGTGATGGGCACGCGCGGCCGGGCGATCATTCCGACGCGGGTGCAATCCATCGCGGAACTGGCCTACGGGTTCATCTACAAGATGGTGGAAGACATCTGCGGGCCGGAAGGCGCGAAGTACTTCCCCAAGATCTTCACGCTGTTCGTTTTCATCATGATGACGAACTATCTGGCGCTGATCCCGATGTCCTACAGCCCCACGTCGCATATCGCGGCGACGGCGGTTCTGGGCTTTGGCGTGTTCATCGCCGTGACGGTGCTGGGTTTCGTCAAGAACGGGACGCATTTCCTGGGCCTGTTCTGGATGTCGGATGCGCCACTGGTGTTGCGCCCGATCATTGCGGTGATCGAGGTCATTTCCTACTTCGTCCGCCCGGTTAGCCATTCCATCCGACTGGCGGGCAACATCATGGCTGGTCACACGGTGATCAAGGTGTTCGCGACCTTTGCGGGCGTGGTGGCCTTGGCGCCGGTGTCTATTCTGGCCGTTGTCGCGATCTATGGGCTTGAGGTGCTGGTCGCCTTTATCCAGGCCTACGTCTTTACCATCCTGACCTGCGTCTATCTGCGGGATGCGCTGCATCCCGGCCACTGAGGCGCCTGTCGGTTCTAATCAACAGCATTCCATCTAAGGAGAAAATCATGGAAGGCGATATCGCAAGCATGGGTCAGTTCATCGGTGCCGGCCTCGCCGCCATCGGTTCGGGCATGGCCGCCATCGGTGTGGGCAACGTGGCCGCGAACTTCCTGGCGGGCGCTCTGCGCAACCCGTCGGCAGCCGGTTCGCAGACCGCGACGCTGTTCATCGGTCTGGCCTTTGCAGAAGCTCTGGGGATCTTCGCGTTCCTCGTGGCACTTCTGCTGATGTTCGCCGTCTGATCTGACTTCGTATCCCTATTGGGGGGCACGCCGGGGATCCGGCGGCCCTTCGAAGTTCAAAGGGTCCGACGGAGGACAAGATGGCAACTGAATCGACTGCCGATGTGATCGGAGCCTGCGTGGATGCCAAAGGCAGTGCCATTGGTATGCCGCAGCTGTGCGTGGAGTGGATGCCGAACCAGATCTTCTGGTTGGTCGTCGCGCTGATCGCGATCTATTTCGTCCTGTCGCGCATCGCGCTGCCCCGGATTGGCGGGGTTCTGGCCGAGCGTAAGGGCACGATCACGAATGACCTGACGGCAGCGGAAGAGCTGAAAGCCAAGGCGGTGGAAGCCGAGAAGGCCTATCAGGATGCGTTGACGCGGGCACGGGCGGAGGCTGCGAAGATCGTGGCCGAGGCGCGGGCCGAGATCCAGAAGGATCTGGATGCTGCAACGGCGCGGGCCGATGCCGAGATCGCGGCGCGGTCGGCGGAATCGGAAAAGCGGATCGGCGAAATTCGTGCCGGGGCGCTGGAAGCCGTGACCGAGGTGGCGAAGGATACCGCAAAGGAACTGGTCAATGCGCTGGGCGGCAAGGCGGATGCGCGGTCGGTGACTGCGGCTGTGACCGCACGGCTGAAAGGGTGATGGCGATGAGAACGCTTCTGGCATTTCTGGCGCTGTCCGCCACCCCCGCCTTTGCGGCGGCGGACAAGCCGTTCTTTTCGCTGACCAACACCGATTTCGTGGTGAGCATCGGCTTTCTGGTCTTTATCGGCATCCTGCTGAAGTACAAGGTGCCGGCCATGATCGTGGGGCTGCTGGATGGCCGCGCCGCGCAGATCAAGGCGGAACTGGAAGAGGCGCGCAGCCTGCGCGACGAGGCCAAGGCCCTGCTGGCATCCTATGAGCGCAAGCAGAAGGACGTGCAGGAGCAATCCGAGCGGATCGTTGCAAACGCCAAGGAAGAGGCGATGAGCGCGGCAGAGCAGGCCAAGGCCGATCTGCAGGCGTCAATCGCACGGCGGATGGCGGCAGCCGAGGACCAGATCGCTTCGGCCGAAGCGTCGGCCATTCGCGCGGTGCGCGAGCAGGCGATTGCGGTGGCGGTGGCGGCGGCGGGCGATGTGCTGGCCAAGCAGATGACGGCTGAGGGTACCTCTGCCTCTATCGATACGGCGATTGCCCAAGTGGAAGCCAAGCTGCACTGATCCTGCGGATCAACGGGAATGGAAGGAACCCGGCCTTGTGCCGGGTTTTTTCATGCGCCCTAGCGACCCTGTTCGTGTTCCAGCCGCTGTCGGGCGATGGATTCGTTGCGTTCGGCGCGGATCTGTTCGTTGAGTGCGGTTTCCACAAAGGTCAGGTGCGCCTCGATCGCGCTGCGGGCGGCCGCCGGGTCACGAGATTGCAGGGCGGCGTTGATAGCGCGGTGCTGATCCAAGAGCGCCTCGCGCGTGGTGCGGGCCTTGAACATCATCTGGCGATTGTAGAACACGCCCTGTCGGAGCAGGTCGAACATCGAGCGCATCATGTGCAGCATGACGACGTTATGGCTGGCCTCGATGATGGCCATGTGAAATTCGGCATCCAACGCGGCTTCATCCGACGGGTCGCGCTTGCCATGGGCGGCTTCCATCTTTTCGCAGATGGCATTGATGACCATCAGATCGGTGTCGGAGGCAAGGCGGGCGGCGCGTTCGGCGGCCAACCCCTCCATGTCGCGGCGAAAGGCGATGTAGTCGAAGACCGCCTCATCATGGCGGGAGAACAGATCCACCAGCGCGGGCGCGAAGGCGGAGCCCAGCACATCGGCCACGTAGATGCCGGCATTGGGGCGGGCGATCAGAAGCCCGCGTTCCTGCAGATCGCCCACGGCTTCGCGCAGCGAGGGGCGTGAGACATCCATCCGTTCCGACAGTTCGCGTTCGGACGGCAGGCGCTCGCCCGGGCGCAGGATGCCGCGCAAGATCAGAAGTTCGATCTGCCGGATCACGGTCTGCGACAGCTTTTCGGGGCGGACTTTGTGGAACGGCATGGAACCCCCAAGGATTGGTCGGAATTTATGACCAAAGCCGGGGGTTCACAATGAAAAAGGCCGGGCATGATGCCCGGCCTTTGACGGTGAGGTAGCCGCGATCAGCGGGTCGGGCGGATGATGATTTCCACGCGACGGTTCTGCGCGCGCCCTTCGGGCGTGAGGTTCGAGGCGATCGGCTGATCCTCGCCCCGGCCAAAGGCCGTGACGCGGGCCGAAGGCACGCCGCTGCCGCGCAGCACGTTGGCCACAGAAACGGCACGGCGCTGCGACAGATCCTGATTGTAGCTGGCCGAACCGGTGTTGTCGGTGTGGCCGATGATCTGGATCTGGCTGTTGGGATAGCGCAGCAGGTTCTGGGCGACCGACTGGATGTCACTTTGCAGGTCGGGGCGCAGGGCGGCGCTGTCGATGGCAAAGAGCACGTCCTGCGGCATGTTCACGACGAGGTAGTCGCCCATGTTGGTGACGTTGAACTGGCCGTTGATGCCGCGCAATTCGGCGGCCTGCTGGTCCAGCGTGGTGCCGATGGCCCCGCCGACGATGGCGCCGATGCCCGCACCGACAGCGGTTTTCAGCACGCGGTCATCGCTGCTTTGCGAGCCGAGAAGGCCGCCGGCCATTGCGCCGATCAGCGCGCCGGACTGGGCGCGGGGGCCCATCTGCGGGCTTGTCTGGCTGGCATAGGGATCTGCCGGGACGCAGGCCGTGAGGCCCAGAACGGCGAATGCGGAAATGATGAGGGGGGTCTTGAAGGTCATGTTGTCGCCTTGATCAATATCGCCCGCAAGCGCGGGTGCCGGATATTCATATACCAGTCTGCAGGCGGGCAGGATAGCAACGGCCCCGCTGCGGCGGCATTCCGCGCATCACATTCCGGTGCGGGCGGATTCCCAGGCAAGGATCGCGCGCTTGACCGGCAGGCCCCAGTGATAGCCGCCAAGGGTGCCGTCGCGGCGCAGCGCGCGGTGGCAGGGGATGAGGAAGCTGATCGGGTTGCGCCCCACGGCCGTGCCCACGGCACGGACAGCCTTGGGATTGCCGATGGTGCCCGCGATTTCGCTATAGGTGGTCACATGGCCAGAGGGAACGCGCAAAAGCGCCTCCCAAACCTTGATCTGGAAGGGTGCCCCGATGAGGTGAAGGGGCGTCTGCCCCTGACCGAATGCAGCCGCAACGAGGGGGGCGAGGGCGGCGGTATCTTCGCTGAAGCGGGCCTTGGGCCAGCGCTGGCGCAGGTCCTGATAGGCGGCATCCCGGCCCATCTCGGCAGCAAAGCCCATGCCGCAGATGCCCTTGTCGGTGGCCATGAGGATAGTGTCGCCAAAGGGGCCGTCGAACCAGCCGTGGCGGATGGTCAGGCCCGCACCCGCGCGGGCATAATCGCCAGGGGTCATCGCCTCCCATGTGAGGAAGAGGTCATGCAGGCGGCCTGTGCCCGATAAGCCGGTGGCAAGGGCCGTCTCAAGCGTGGTGAAGCGTTGGGCCAGCATGGTGCGGGCGTGATCCAGCGTCAGGTATTGCTGATAGCGTTTGGGCGAGACGCCCACCCATTGCGAGAAGGTGCGCTGGAAATGGGCAGGGGACATGTCCATCCGGGCGGCGAGATCGTCCAGCGTCAGGGCGGGGCCTGCCTCATCAATGAGGCGCAGGGCGCGGGCGATGACGGCGTAATGGTAGCTGGGGGATTGATCGGTCATGACTGTCTCCTGTTGGAGCAATCTACGGGCGCGGGCGGCCACAGGCGACCCGGAATCTGCGCATCCCGGCTTGCCCGCAGCAAAGGCCTCGCTTATGGCGGGGAGCATGGCCAAGCAGCTTCCCTATGCCGCGATGAAGGAGATCTTCACCCGCTTTCACGCGCTGGATGCAGCGCCGGAAGGCGAGTTGGAGCATGTGAATGCGTTCACCCTGCTGGTGGCGGTGGCGCTGTCGGCGCAGGCCACCGATGTGGGGGTGAACAAGGCGACGCGCGGCCTGTTCGCGGTGGCGGATACGCCTGCGAAGATGCTGGAATTGGGCGAAGAGGGGCTGATCGGTTATATCAAGACCATCGGCCTGTTCCGCAACAAGGCGAAGAACGTCATCAAGCTGAGCCGTATCCTGATCGAGGAGTTTGGCGGTGAGGTGCCGTCCTCCCGCGCGGCGTTGCAGTCGCTGCCGGGCGTGGGGCGCAAGACGGCGAATGTGGTGCTGAACATGTGGTTCAAGCAACCGGCGCAGGCGGTGGACACGCATATCTTTCGCCTTGGCAACCGCAGCGGCATCGCGCCCGGCAAGGATGAGACGGCAGTGGAGCGCGCGATCGAGGACCATGTCCCGGCCGAGTTTCAGCTGCACGCGCATCACTGGATGATCCTGCATGGCCGCTACATCTGCGTGGCGCGCAAACCCAAATGCGGCATCTGCCCGATCAACGACCTTTGTTTGTATGAGGAAAAGACCGAATGAAGACCTATGATGTCGTCGGCATCGGCAATGCCATCGTCGATGTGTTCAATCAAGCCGATGACAGTTTCATCGAGATGATGGGCATCGAGAAGGGCATCATGCAGCTGGTCGAGCGCGAGCGGGGCGAGATCCTTTATGCCGCGATGAAGGAGCGGGTGCAGGCACCGGGCGGTTCGGTGGCGAATACCATCGCGGGCCTCGGCAATCTGGGCCTGCGGACGGCCTTCATCGGGCGGGTGCATGATGATGCGCTGGGGCGGTTCTATGCGCAGACCATGGCGGATGCCGGAACAGCCTTTCCGAACCCGCCGATTGCGGGGGGCGAATTGCCGACGTCACGGTCGATGATCTTTGTCTCGCCCGATGGGGAGCGGTCGATGAACACCTATCTGGGGATTTCCTCGGAACTCGGGCCCGAGGATGTGTCGGATGATGTGGCCGGGGCGGCGTCACTGCTATTTCTGGAGGGGTATCTCTATGACAAGCCCAAGGGAAAGCAGGCGTTCGAGCGCGCGGCGAAGCTGTGCCGGGATGCGGGCGGGATGGCTGGGATCGCGCTGTCGGACCCGTTCTGCGTGGACCGCCACCGCGAGGATTTCCGGCGGCTGGTGAAGGATCTGGATTACGTGATCGGCAACGAACATGAGTGGTCGTCGCTCTATCAGACCGATCTGTCGGCGGCGCTGGAACAGGCGGCGGCGGATGCGGGGGTGGTGGTCTGCACCCGGTCGGGGGATGAGGTCATTCTGGTGCGCGGGGATGAAACCGTGACAGTGCCTGTGCGCCGCGTGGTGCCGGTGGATGCAACGGGGGCCGGTGACCAGTTCGCGGCCGGGTTCCTGTACGGGCTGGCGACGGGCAAGCCGCTGGCGGTGGCGGGCCGCATGGGCTGTGTGGCGGCGGCAGAGGTGATCAGCCATTTCGGCGCACGCCCCGAGACGGACCTGCAGGCGCTGTTCCGCAGCGAAGGCCTGATCTGAGCCGGGGAGGCGGCTTGCTCGGGCCTGGCCCAGAGGCCAAGCCTTCGCGCGCCGCCGCTGCCGCGGAAGAGGGCCCGGCCTCCGTGCTTGTGGCACTGTCGGATTTGGATATTTGGGCAGAGAAGAAATAAGCTTCGGTTCCGCAAGGTGGGGTAAGGGTTTCCTAACCTTTGCCTGAGAAACTCAATCTCGCGGTACAGGCTGGGAAGCCGATGACCGCCAGAGGAGAGACGGCACCCCGCGGCTGGAGCGATCCCCCGTCGGGGTGCCGGACATGCCTTTAGGTCATGACTTTATCTTCTCTGGTCAAATATCCTCCGGGGGTCCGGGGGTGGAAAACCCCCGGGGGCGATGGCAAGCGGATCAGTCGCCCAGCTTGGCGTGAACCTCGTCCAGATCGACCTCGCCCTTGGGCATCTTGTTCGACGGATCATCGAAATCGTATTTGAACAGCTGGAAATCGCGCTTGTAGATTTCCCACATCAGGTGATGCGACAGATCGTCGAAATAGGCCTCCACCGGGTGGAGCCGCTTGGGGCCGTGGCCTTCGCTTTCGTTGAACTTCGGGATCTTTTTCAGGTTGATCTTGTGCTTGGTCTTGATGTTGTTCAGCACGACCTGCATGCCTTCATCGAATTTCTCGGTGAAGAAGATGTGGTCATAGCGGCCGCCATTCACGATGAAGGTCGAGATATGGCCTGACATGGCCGACCAGTGGATGTCGGGCTCCATCGGTTTCTTGAAGCGGATGGTGTCGCGCGCGAAGAGGAGGAAGCGGCGGAAGCTGGCGATCTGGTCGAATTCCTGCTTGCCGTCATCACCACCGACCTCCACCCCGTATTTCTGCACCAGCATGGGCACGAGGTTGCCGCGATAGCGTTTGCCGTTGCGCTGGATGCCGCAGATCTTGTCGAAGAAGGAGGACAGGATGCGGGTATAGGGGTTGCGCACGCAGGTGAAGGCAAAGGATTTGTGGCCCTTTACATTCGCCTCGATCAGGCGCTGGCTATCCTCCTGCGCCCATTTGTGCAGGCCGGTGGTGCTGTCATGGATGTCGCCATCGAAGAAGCGGCCATGATCGGAATAGAACATGATCTGACCGATGGACGAACAGGCGCATTTCGGCACCACGCGGTACACGACGCTTTCGCTTTCGGTCATCCAGGTGCCGGGAAAACCCATTTAGAAACTGCCTCCAACGCCGGGCGATCTGACGTGCCCTTGACCCAATGGCCACAAAAAAGCAAAGAAAAGCTGTTTGTTCAATGACCGTTGATGCTATTTGTGTAGTCAGTGACACTTAGCGCACCGTGACAAGTCGGATCCCATGGCCAAGATTGCCTACATTCTTTTGTGTCACAAGGATCCAGATGGCATCATCGCCCAGGCGCAGCGTCTGACAGCGGCGGGTGATTTCGTTTCCATCCATTTCGACGCGCGCGCGCCGCGCGAGGCGTTTGACAAGATCCGCACGGCGTTGGCCGCGAATGAGGCGGTGACCTTTGCCCGCAAGCGGATCAAGTGCGGTTGGGGCGCGTGGTCGCTGGTGGAGGCGACGTTATTGGCGGTGCGGGCGGCGGTGGATGCCTTTCCGCGGGCCACGCATTTCTACATGCTGTCGGGGGATTGCATGCCGATCAAATCGGCTGAATTCGCCCATGCTTTCCTTGACCGGGACGAGGTGGATTACATAGAAAGCTTTGATTTCTTTACCTCGGACTGGATCAAGACCGGGATCAAGGAAGAGCGGCTGATCTATCGCCACTGGTTCAACGAGCGCACGCATAAAAAGCTGTTCTACGGGTCGATGCAGGTGCAGCGGAAGCTGGGGCTGGCGCGGCAGGTGCCGGCAGATATCCAGATGCAGATCGGCAGCCAGTGGTGGTGTCTGCGGCGGCGGACGGTAGAGTGGGTGCTGGATTTCTGCGACACGCGGCGCGATGTGATGCGGTTCTTCCGCACGACATGGATTCCGGATGAGACGTTCTTTCAGACGCTGGTGCGCCATCTGGTGCCGGAGGCGGAGATCCGGACGCGGACGCTGACCTTTCTGATGTTCACCGATTACGGGATGCCGCTGACATTCTACAATGACCATTACGATCTGCTGGTCAGTCAGGATTACCTGTTCGCGCGCAAGATCTCGCCCGATGCGAATGACCTAAAGGAACGGCTGGGCAAGCTCTATGCCGCCAAAGGTGTGCAGTTCACCATATCGAACGAGGGGCGGAGCCTGTTCCGGTTCCTGACGGGTCGGGGGCGGGTGGGGCGGCGGTTCGCGCCGCGCTTCTGGGAGCGGGAATCGTCGCTGGGGCGGGAACGCACGCTGATGATGGTGACCTGCAAGAAATGGCATGTCGCCAAGCGGTTGGTGGAGCGTGTGCGCGATGTGACCAACCTGCCCGCGATGGATTACCTGTTTAATGAGGGGTCGACGCCGCTGCCTGATCTGGGCGGCATCCAGACGACGCTGGAAAAGCGGACGCGGCATCGGCGCGCGCTGGTGCGGATGCTGTTCGATTACTGGCAATCGGACAGGCTGCTCTTCTGCATCGATCCGGCAAATGTGGACCTGATGCAGGATTTCTATAACGACAAAGCGCAGGTCCGGCTGTTGGAGATCGAATGCGATTTCACCGATGATTATCTGGTGGGCCATGCGCGGCGGGTGGGTCTGGCGGGGGACAAGACCCCCAAGGAAACCATCGACCGGCTACTGCCCACCATCCGCTATGATGTGAAGTTCGAGAGCGACCGATTGCGTGATGCCAACTTTGCCGGGTTCCACCGCATCCGGCAGAGTGCGAGCGTGGATGAGAATACTCTGCCCCTGGCGGAATTCCTTGATATTCCTGTCGAAAAGGCGCGCGAGATCGCCGCGACAGGGCATCTTTTTGTGGATTGAGAGACATGGCGCACAGCTACGACACCAACAACATCTTTGCCCGCATCCTGCGCGGTGAGGTTCCGAACAAGACGCTGATCGAGACCGAGCACACGCTGGCCTTTCATGACATCCACCCGCAGGCGCCGCATCATGTGCTGGTAATCCCGAAGGGGGCTTATGTGACGTTTGACCATTTCTGCTCTGATGCCAGCGATGCCGAGATCGTGGATTTCCACCGCACAGCGGCCAGTGTTTGCGCCATGCTGGGGGTGAGCCTTGGCGATGGTGGGGCGGGCTATCGCGGCATCACAAATGCGGGCGGGCATGGCGGGCAAGAAGTGCCGCATTACCACCTGCATAT